>CAJQTN010000051.1 GCA_905620505.1 uncultured Pelagibacteraceae bacterium | reverse complement strand
AATTTGACTCTTTTAACTTTTCTCTATTTGCGGTCAAAAGGTCGGAAAATAAAAATATTTCAAATTCACTATTGTTATCACTAAATTTTATAATAGCAAAAGACATGCCTTTAGCACTTTTCTTTTCTTGTATTGACATAATTGTTCCAGCTACTAATGTTTCTGACTTGTTATTGCTGATAAAATCTTTGTATGATTCTATTTCAAGCTGTGTAAAAAAATCTTTATACTCATTTAAAGGATGGTCTGAAATATAAAATCCAAGAGACTTAAATTCTTCGGATAGCAATTCTTTTTTTGTCCACTGTTCTGAAGTTTCAAATTCAAAACTTTCATTCTCCTCGTTGCTATCAACGTCGAAAAGATTTTTTTGATTACTGGTTTTTTCTTCATATTTGCTTTTAATTGTTGATATAATTTTTGGGATCGAGTCAGATAATTTTTTTCTATTTAAATCTATTTCGTCAAAAACTCCTGCTTTTACCAATCCTTCTAATTGAAGTTTATTGACATCTTTAGGATTAACTCGGTTTATAAAATCTGTAAATGATTTGAATTTTCCATTGTTCTCTCTTTCTTTTACAATATTTGAAATAGCTTCAAACCCCACGCTTTTGATTGCGCCTAAACCATAAAAAATTTTATTTGTCTCTGCCTTAAAATCAGCAAAACAACTATTTATAGAAGGCCTCACCACTTCTACGTTTAATCTTTTTAACTCTTCAACATACTCTCTGAGCTTGCTTGTGTTTGTTAGTGTTGTTGACATTGAAGCAGCTATAAATTCTTCTTTATGATAAGTTTTTAAATAAGCTGTTTGGTACGCAATTAAAGCATATGCAACCGCGTGACTTTTGTTGAAGCCATAATCAGCAAATGGCTCAATTTTAGTAAAAACATAATTAGCGACATCCTTTTTAATGTTATTTTTCAGGGCGCCTGAAATAAATTTTTCTTTTTGCTTTTCAAGCTCCGCTCTTTTCTTCTTGCCCATTGCTCTTCTTAAAATATCTGCTTCACCTGCGGTGAATCCAGCAAGGGTTTGTGCTATTTGCATTACTTGTTCTTGGTAAATTATAATTCCATAAGTTGGTTTTAAAATTTTTTCTAAAGTTTCGTGAATATAGTCAGGTGTTCTTTGTCCATTTTTACATTCATTATATGTGGGAATATTGCCCATCGGACCTGGTCTATAAAGAGCAACTAAAGCTACTATATCATTAAATTCTGTGGGTTTCATTTGGCGCAGTGTGTCTCTTACACCTGTACTCTCTAACTGGAATAATCCTGTAGTTTCTCCAGTTGATAATAATTTAAAAATATTCTGATCCTGCAAATCAATTTTGCTAATATCTAGTATTATTTTTTTATGACCTAGCATTTTAATGGTTTTACTAATGACGGTAAGAGCAGTAAGTCCAAGTATATCAAATTTTACTAAACCCGCATTTTCTGAAGAGTGCATATCAAACTGCGTAGATGGCAATATCAAGTTAGCTGAATGGTCTTTGTATAGGGGAACCTGTTCAGATAAATTTTCTCCTGCTATAACAACTCCTGCGGCATGTGTTGCCATGTTTCTATTTAACCCTTCAACTTTTAATGAAAGTTCTATTAATTTTGCTACTTTTTTATTATTTCTAATTTCTTCTTTAAATCTTGGTTCTCTATCGATTGATTCTTGCAAGGACAAAGGTCTTGATGGATCAAAGGGTATCATTTTACTTATTTTGTCAACATGACCGTATGGTAAACCTAGTACTCTACCCATATCTCTTATTGCCATCCTGGCTTTTAGTTTTCCAAAGGTAATAATGTGCGCGACGCCATTTTTATATTTAGATTTTAGATACTCAAAGACTAAATTTCTTTTCTCCTCACAGAAATCTATATCAAAATCTGGCATTGAAATTCTGTCCGGATTTAAAAAACGCTCAAATATCAAATCAAATTCAATTGGATCAACATCAGTTATATCTAAGCAATACGCAACTAAAGATCCGGCCCCTGAACCTCTGCCCGGACCAACAGGAATATTATTTTTTTTTGACCAACGAATATAATCAGATACAATCAAAAAATAACCAGGGTAATTCATTGAATTTATAATATTTATTTCATGAATAAGCCTGTCTTCATAAAGTTTAAATGTTTTTTCTCTATTAAGTTTTGAATTTCTCTTTAAAACATAGTTTTCTAATCTATTTTTTAAACCTGTTTGCGCTTGCGCTAACAGCTCATCTTCAACAGTAACATTATCTTCTGTTTTTATTGTAGGTAAAACTGGAGCTGATTTTTTTGGCTTGAAATTAAATCTATAAGGTAAATTATAGTTATTTTCTAACGCTTCTGGAATATCTCTAAATAAAGCATTCATATCCTTGTTTTCTTTGATAAAATGTTGATCGCTAAACTTTAGTCTGTTTGGATCGTCTACAAAATTTTTTTGTCCTATGCAGACTAGAGCATCATGAGCCTCGTGCATTTCTTTTTTTAAGTAGTAAATTTCTTGAGTGGCTATTAAAGGAACTTGATTTGCTTCAGAAATCTTTATTATAAAATTTTCATAATTTTCTTCTCCGGTTTCATTGTGTCTTTGTATTTCAAGATAAAACCGATCTTTGAATGTATTTTTTAATTCTTTTACCGCCTCCTCTATTTGGTTTAGCTTGTTAAGTTTAAATAATTTGCCAAACAGCCCGTGGTGATTACCACTTAATATTATTAGCCCTTCATTAATATCCTTAAATATACCAATTTTGCAGTGTGGATCTGTTCTTTCGTCAGAATCTAAATAACTTTTCGATGATAATTTAATTAGATTTTTATATCCATGAGATGTGATGGCAAATAAAGGTAATTTACCTATGGTGTTTTCAACAGAAAAGTTAATTTGCGTTCCTGTTATGGGATGTGTTCCAGACTTGCTGACTTTCTCCGCAAATTCTAATGCACCACATAAATTCAAGCTATCGCAAATTCCTATATTAGTTATTTTTTTTTCTTTGCAGTATTGCGCTAGATCATCAATCTTGATTGCGCCTTCGCAGATGGAATATTGGGTGTGAATTTTAAAGTTGTTAAATATTTTGACATTAGACATTAACTCTTTTTATATTACCATTTAAAATACTCAACTTGTAATCTGCTTTATTAGCTAAATCTCTATTGTGAGTTGCAAAAATTATAGTCTTATTTAATTTTTTTAGTTTTAAAAAATATGAGAATATTTCTTGTGATGTTTTGTAGTCTAAATTTCCTGTTGGCTCATCTGCTAGAATTAAATCTGTTTCAGAAATTAATACTCTTGCAATTGCAACTCTTTGTTGTTCGCCGCCAGATAGCTCATCTGGATAATGGTTTTGCCTACTTTTTAAATTAAAACTAGCAAGTATTTTTTCTGCTTTTATCTTTGAGTATTTTGTCTTTTCTTCTCTTATTATTAGTGGCAAGAAAACGTTTTCTAAAGCTGTAAAATCAGCAAGGAGATTATTATCTTGAAAAATCATGGAAATATGTTTTTTTCTGACATTGTCTTTATCTTTTTCGTTTAGATTTTTCATATCTTTGTTGTTAAAAATAATTTGACCGGATGTTGGCACGTCAATTAGAGAAATCATATTTAAT
>CAJQTN010000050.1 GCA_905620505.1 uncultured Pelagibacteraceae bacterium | reverse complement strand
GTTTTATACGTTTTAAATTGTTGGAAACTATGCTCATTGAATTCTATAATGTTTTTTTTAAATTATTATTAACACAAAATGCAAAATACTTATCAAGAAAAAATAGGCGATTTAGAAATTGCTAACAGTCAAGTTCATAAAAAACTTGAGGGTGGAATTAAATTTAAAATTAAAAGTAATTTTCAGCCCGATGGTGATCAGCCTCAGGCTATAAAAAAACTACTTGAAAACTTAAAGAAAGAAAAACGTGAACAAGTACTTTTAGGTGTTACAGGCTCAGGTAAAACTTTTACAATGGCAAAAATTATAGAAGCAACAAATAGGCCTGCTTTAATACTTGCTCCCAATAAAACTTTAGCCGCCCAACTTTATGGTGAATTTAAAAACTTTTTTCCTGAAAATGCTGTTGAATATTTTGTGTCTTATTATGACTACTACACTCCTGAAGCATATGTTCCAAGATCTGACACTTACATAGAAAAAGAAGCTTCGATCAACGAGCAAATAGATAGAATGCGTCACTCAGCAACGAGGTCTTTGTTAGAAAGAGATGATGTTATCATCGTGGCCAGTGTCTCGTGTATCTATGGATTGGGATCTCCCGAAGCATACAGCAAAATGACGCTTACTCTTAAAAAAAATAACGATTACAACAGAGAAGACTTAATTAGAATGTTTGTCACTCTACAATACAAAAGAAACGATCAAAATTTTGTTAGAGGAACTTTTAGAGTAAGAGGTGAAAATTTAGAAATATTTCCTTCTCATTTAGAGGATCGAGCTTGGAGATTAAGTTTCGATTTAAATAAATTAAATAAGATAGAAGAGTTTGATCCATTAACTGCTAGCACGTTCAATGATTTTGAATTAATTAAACTTTATGCAAATAGCCATTACATCACACCGAAGCCTACTATGGATCAGGCAATTAAAGAAATCAAAATAGAACTTAAACAAACTTTAGAAATTCATGAAAAAAACAATAAATTACTTGAAGCACAAAGATTGCGCGAGAGAACTAAATTTGATTTAGAAATGATTGAAGCGACTGGTACGTGTAATGGTATAGAAAATTATTCTAGATATTTGTCTGGCAGAAAACCTGGTGAACCACCTCCTACGCTATTTGAATATTTTCCAGATAATGCAATATTATTTGTTGATGAAAGTCATGTTACTGTTCCTCAATTAAACGGCATGTACAAAGGTGATCGTACAAGAAAAAGTACTTTGTCTGAGTATGGATTTAGATTGCCATCTTGCATGGATAATAGACCATTAAAGTTTGATGAGTGGGATGCTATGAGAACACAAACTGTGTTTGTTTCAGCAACGCCTGGTCCGTGGGAATTAAAACAAACTAACAATGAATCTATTAGTCAGATTATTAGACCTACAGGCTTAATTGATCCTCCTGTTGAAATTAAACCAGCTAAAACACAAGTGGATGATTTGATGCATGAAGCTGCAAAAGTTATAAGTAATGGATTTAGAGTGTTAGCAACAACTTTAACAAAAAAAATGGCAGAAGATCTAACAGAATATCTTCATGAGAATGGTCTGAAGGTTAGATATATGCATTCTGATATCGACACTCTTGAAAGGATAGAAATCATAAGAGATTTGCGTATAGGTGTATTTGATATTTTAGTTGGAATTAATTTACTTAGAGAAGGACTTGATATTCCTGAGTGTGCATTGGTTGCAATTTTAGATGCTGATAAAGAGGGATTCTTAAGATCAGAAACATCTTTAGTTCAAACAATTGGAAGAGCAGCAAGAAATATTGACGGAAGAGTTATTTTATATGCTGATAAAAAAACTAAAAGTATCGAAAAGGCAATTAGTGAAACTGACAGAAGAAGAGCAATACAAGTTGCTTACAATAAAAAAAATAATATTACCGCAACATCAATCAGAAAAGATATTGGAGATATTCTATCGTCTATTTACGAAAAAGATCATCTACAATTAAGTGGGACTTCAAATATTGGTGGAAATTTAAAAAAACACTTAAAGTCGCTTAATAAACAAATGAAAGAAGCCGCGTCTAACTTAGATTTTGAGGAAGCGGCACGAATGAGGGATGAAATAAGAAAACTAGAAGCTAGTGAGTTGGAAATTGATTTGAATCCTAAAATTAGTCAATATAACTTAAAAAATAAAATACACCCTAAGGGTAGATCTACAATGGGTATGCCAGGGGTAAAAGTAAATAAAGCAGCAAAAAAATGGAAGCCAAAAAAATAGTCATAACCGGTGCGGCCACTAGAATTGGCGCGTCTATAGCAAAGTCTCTAGCTAATTTTGATGTGAAAATTTTATTGCATTATAACAAATCTTCATTAGAGGTTAAAAAACTAAAAATAGATTTAGAGAATCTTGGTTCAGAAATATTTTTAATAAAAGCAGATCTTAATAAAAGCATAGAGGTAAAAAAAATTATCCCTTACGCATGTAAGGCCATGAAAGGAATAGACTGTTTAATAAACAACGCTTCTCTCTTTGAGAATGACAATATAGAAAAATTTGACGAGATCAAATTTGACAAACATATAAATATTAATTTAAAATCTCCCTCCACTCTGTCTAAAGACTTTTTTAAATATATTAAGAAAGACAGAGGAAATATCATAAACATAATCGATCAAAGAATATTTAAACTTACCCCTCATTTTTTTTCCTATACATTAAGTAAGACTGGGCTTGGAACCTTAACAAAAGTAAGTGCTATGAAATTTGCACCAAATGTTAGGGTAAATGGAATAGCTCCTGGACCTACACTTAAAAACAAAAGGCAATCAGAAAAACATTTCAAAAAACAGTGGCAAGCTACTTTGTTAAAAAAGAAAGTTAAAACTGAAAATATTTCTAAAACCGTA
>CAJQTN010000049.1 GCA_905620505.1 uncultured Pelagibacteraceae bacterium | reverse complement strand
TTTAATAAGCTTTCGTCATCTTCTAAAGCTTCTGGATTTCCTTTTAAAATATCTGTAAGTAGTTTATTTGTATTTTTCTTGTCTTCATGCATAGAAAGAATAGTCACTCTTTCTATCAAATTTCTCAATTCTCTAATATTACCAGGCCAATTGTAGCTGTACAATAAATCATTATTCTCATCTATTTCAGCTTCCTGGACACCATTAATTTCAGCAATTTTATTTTTAAAATATTTTATTAATAAAGGTATATCCTCTGTTCTTGATTGCAGTGGTGGCATGTGAATTGGCACTACATTTAATCTATGGTAAAGATCTTCTCTAAATTTTTTTTGTTCAATAAGTTTTTTTAAATCTTTAGTAGTAGAAGATATAATGCGAATATTGACATCAATATTCTTTGTTCCATTAGTTCTTTTAAATTTTTGATCAATAAGTGTTCTCAAAATATTTGACTGTATATCAAAAGGTATTTCTGAAACTTCATCTAAAAGTAAAGTTCCAAGATTAGCTTTTTCTAAAACACCGTAATCAATGTCGCCATTTTCATATTCCATACCAAATAATTGTTTTTCGTATTTTGTTTCCTGAAGTAAAGCTGCGTTAAAAACTACAAATGGTTTATCAGCTCTCGATGAATTTTTATGAATTTTTCTTGCCACAAGTTCTTTGCCTGTTCCTGTGTGACCAGTAATTAAAATCCTACTTTCGGCAGCAGCTAATTTTTCTATAGTTTTTTTAATTTTTAAAATTTCAGCACTTTCTCCTACAAGATCAAATGAGTGAAATAATTTACTTTCAGCATTATTTTTTTCTTTTTTAATGTCGGTAATTTCTATTGCTCGTTTTACGTAATTTAACAATTTTTCAGAAGTAAAAGGTTTTTCAACAAATTCGTAAGCACCTATTCTAATTGCTTCCACTGCTACCTGAACGTTGGCATGTCCTGAAATCATAATCACGGGTAAAGACCTATCTTTATTAATTAATAATTTTAATAAATCGATGCCATCTTTATCACCTTTATCTAATTTAATATCTACAATTGCTAAATTTGGCATTTTTTTGTTAATTTCATCAACTGCTTGTTTGTAGTTTGCGGCAGATCTTATAATGTAACCTTTTTCCTCTAGAATATTACAAATCAAAAAACGTATGTCAGCATTGTCATCTATCACTAGAACTTCTGTTTTCATTTAATTAAATTTTTGGAAATACAATCATGGCTTTTACGCCAGGATTATTGTTAGAAATTGTTAATTCACTTTTATGTTCATTTATAATTTTGCTCACTATAGGAAGACCAAGTCCTGTACCCTCTTTTTTTGTTGTAAAATATGGTGTCATTATTTTTGAGGTATCTTGTATACCCACTCCATTGTCAACCAATGTAACTGTTATATAATCATTATTCTCATTAATTTCTATATCGATTTTACCTTTGAAAAGCTTGTCTTTTTCTTTTTTTTCAATGATTGAATCTTCTGAATTTTTTATAAGATTTATAAAAACTCTATACAACTGTTCCGTATCTCCATTTATGTTGTCGTTTTTTCCTGTCGATCTAACAAGAATTTCATTTTTAGAAGACATTTTATAAAAATCAACTGCCCTTTTAACAACAAGCCCTACTTGTATTTTTTTAAAAATAGGACTTGGCATCCTTGCAAAGCTTGAAAACTCATTAACTAAGTTTTCTATATCCTTAATTTGCCTGTTGATTGTAGATAGGTAATTTTTAAACTCATCTTGCCCATCGACAATTTTTTTATAAAATTTTTCTTGAAGTCTGTCTATTGATAATTGTATGGGCGTTAATGGATTTTTTATTTCATGTGCAAGTTTTCTAGCTACACTTTCCCAGGCGGCATAACGTTCTGCTATTAAAAGTTTATTTTGTTGTTTTTTTAATCTTTCTATCATGTTGTTAAAATTTTTATTTAACATCAGAAACTCTTCATCAGTTTCAGACTCAGGAACTGTACTGTCTAGAATGCCTTTGCTGATATTCTCAGAGGCTTTGATTAAATTTATTATGGGCTTAGTGAGCCTGTCCGCAAAAGAAATAGCTATAATTGTTGAAATAAATAAAAGTAAGCCTACAACTAAAATATAAATAATTACAAAAGTTATTTTTATCCCTAATTGCTTGTTCTCAATAGTGTAAAAAAAATTAACAGCTTGTTCTGTTTCGTTTAAATACTTAATAATTTCAGGATCAACATTTCTTGAAATAAATAGATAAGTATCAATTAGACTATTTAATTTAATCATTGCTGATGTTTTGCTCTCTACATTATTTTTAATTAACACCGGCACACCTACTTCGAGAGCTTTATTAATTTCTTCCTCAGAAGGTTTTATAAAGTTTTCTATATTTTCCGCATCGTAAAATATAATATTAGCAGAGCTATCAATTAAAAAAATGTCATCTATTCTTCGCAATAATTTCTCAGATCTTGCAATATTTTTAAACTTTTCAGGAAAAGAATAAAATAAAGCTGATGCTCTATTTAATCCTACGCTCATTAAAAAAACATCAGATTCGACTGTTTTTTTATTTTGTTCTAAATAATTTTTTGCAACATCGTATGAACTATTTACTGCTTTTATAATTCTTGAGTTAAAAAAATTTTCAAGTCCGTAATTAAAGATAAATAGAGAAAAAACTGCAATAAGAAAAGATGGGATAAAAGTAAATAAAGTAAAAAACGATATATAGCGTAGACTTGTTTGAGAGCCAATTTTTTTTTTCTTCGTTAAGAGATACAAGCTTGAACTTTTTTTAAATATTATAAACAAAAAGACAACAAGTAAAAATATGTCTAAAGTTAATAGAAGTTGTAATTTAATATTTAAAAAAGATAATAATTTAGGATTAATAAAGGCTAAAAATGTAAGTATACATAAGCCAATACAAATAATAGAAAGTAAAATGACTAATTTAAAATTTTTTAATTTATTAAACATATAAAAATATCAATAATTTATATAAACATAATATAGTCTAACTCAATGGGATTTTCTTTTATATTACTTGCAGGTGGAAATAGTAACCGATTTAAATCCAATCTACCCAAACCATACCATAAAATCGCAGGAAAAACTCTTATTGAAATATCAATTAGTAAAATCAAACAATTTAAGCAATTTAAAAAGTTAATTGTTGTTTACAATAAAAACCATTTAAAATTTTTAAAAAAAATTAATCTCAAAAATATTATTACTATTCGCGGTGGTAAGACTAGACAGCAGTCAACCTGTAATGCTTTAAATTATTTGCAAAAAAAAAAGGGTACTAAAAAAGTTTTCATACATGACGCTGCGAGACCCAACTTTTCAAATAAATTAATAAAAAAGATTCTTGTCGAATCTAAAAAAAATCGTGTAGTAATTCCTATTCTAAAATTACAAGATGCTTTAAAAATAAAAAAGAAAAAAAATAAAATTGAAAATTTAAAAAAAAAAAATTTTTTTCTAACTCAAACACCCCAATATTTTAATCTTAAATATATTTTAAGACTGCACAAGAAAAACAAAGATAAATATATAGATGATGATCTATCGTTGGTTGAAAGTAACGATAAAACTAAATTTATAAATGGTGAAAAAAGAAATTTTAAGATTACAAATAAAGAAGACCTTGAACTACTTAAAAATTCTTATAAATCTAATTTAAAAATTGGAATAGGTTTCGATGT
>CAJQTN010000048.1 GCA_905620505.1 uncultured Pelagibacteraceae bacterium | reverse complement strand
TCATATTCAAGGAACGGATTGTGTTGGAGCTTTAATATGCTTTGGTAATGAAGGTTTTCTAAAAAAGCGATATCGAAAATTTAATATAAAAAATGATTCTGTAAAAGGAGATGACTATGGCATGTTAAAAGAAGTTTTATTCAGAAGATTTTCTAAGGTTGTGAAGGAAAAATCTGCTTCTTTGTCTTTACCAGATTTAATAATGGTTGATGGCGGAAAAGGCCAGTACTCAGTTAGTCGAGAGGTATTAAATGAACTAGGCCTTCATGATTTACCAATAATAGCCATTGCTAAAGGAAAAAATAGAAACGCTGGTGAGGAAAAAATGTATTATCAAAACAGAGAGTTTGAGCTTGCAAAGAATGATCCTTTATTGTTTTTTATTCAAAGATTAAGAGATGAGGCGCACAGGTTTGCTATTAGTTCTCATAGAGCAAAAAGAAAAAATAATTTTAGCAAGTCTCTCCTGGATCAAATTAACAGTATAGGTAAACAAAGAAAAAGAGCCTTGTTAAATCATTTTGGTTCAGCTAGATCTGTAGAATCTGCAAGTCTTGATGATCTAAAGTCTGTTGATGGCATAGAAGACAATATTGCCAAAAAAATATATAATTATTTTCATGAATAAAATTATATGCATTTAAAAATACCTAATATTCTAACTATAGGAAGAATTATTGTTGTTCCAATATTCGTAATTACTTTTTTCCTACCTGGAATGTACGGAGATTTAATCCCTTTTTTCTTATTTGTTGGCGCAAGTTTTACTGATTTTCTTGACGGCCTATTGGCAAGATTGCTTAAAGAGGAATCGAAACTTGGGGAGTTATTAGATCCTATTGCGGACAAGATATTAGTTAGTGCGGCTTTAGTTTTATTGGTAATGAATGAGACAATTAAAAACTACGAAGTAATTGCGGCAATCATTATTTTAACTCGTGAAATACTTGTCTCTAGTTTAAGAGAGTTTTTAGCTACAATTAAAATATCAATGCCCGTTACAAACCTTGCTAAATTTAAAACTTTTTTACAAATGTTTGCTATAGCAATTTTATTAACCGGTGAAGTAGGTAATAGAATAGTTGATTTTGAAGATTATAACGCACAAACTATTGGTGTAATACTTTTGTGGGTTAGTGCTTTTTTAACATTATATACTGCTTATGGATATTTAGCTCAAGGTATCGATCACGCTCTAAATGAGGATAGTAAAAAAGATTAACAATGAATTTAACTGAAATTAATCTTAGAGAAAAAGAATTTCACAACAAGCTACAATCTAAAAGTAAAGGAAGATTTGAAAATATATTCTATAAGGCTCTCTATAATATGTACAAAGACTTCAGCACTTACACTTCTGAAAATCTAAAAATTAAGCAGCATTTTTCTTTTTTCTAACTAAACCTTGATAGCTTTCAGAAAGATCTTTGATTGTATTGCAAACTTTAAAATTGTATTTTTCTATACTTGCTACAGGCGTAACTTCAGCTGCAGAGCCAGTTAAAAAACATCCTACAAAATTAGATATTTCTTCAGGTTTAATTTTTCTCTCTATTACTTTAATTCCCTTTGATTTAGCAATGTCTATTATGCATCTTCTGGTAATTCCATCTAAAAAAGAATCCGGAATTGGAGTGTGTAATTCACCAGCAGCATTTTTAAAAAATATATTTGCACCTGTTGCTTCGGCTACATTTCCCTGATGGTCTAACATCAAAGAATCCATATAACCTTTGGCCTCAGCCTCATGTTTTGAAAGTGTATTAATCATGTAAAGACCTGATGCTTTTGTATCCCAAGGAATAGAATCTGGAGATGGTTTTCTCCAAGAAGAAATGTTTAATTTTATTCCCTCAACTTTAAGGTCGGGATCAAAATAAGATCCCCACTCCCAAGTAGCTATAGCAACATTGATTTTATTTTTTTGTGCAGAAATCGCCATCATCTCACTCCCGCGCCAAATTATTGGTCTGACATAGCCGTTAAGAGTTTTCTGAGTTTTTACTATATCTCTCGTTGCACTATTAATTTCCTCTGCGGTGTAAGGTACCTTCATACTCATTCTTTTTGCTGAATAAAACAACCTATCTGTATGTTCTTTTAGTTTAAAAACCTCTCCATCATAAACTCTTACACCCTCAAAGACACAACTGGCATAGTGAAGTCCATGGCATAAGACGTGAACTTGAGCTTCTGACCAGTCAACATTTTTTCCGTTAAACCAGATTTTTCCTGACCTTTTGTCGTAAGGGATATTTTCCATAAAATAAGAATATAAACGAATTTTTTTATTTCAAAAAAGTATATTTCTTATTACAATAAGTCAATATAACTTACCGATTATGAAAGAATTACTTTATCTTAAAGATGAACAAATTAAAGATTTCATTCAATTGCTTTTTTATGCTTATAGAGAAACTTTTTCAGATCCTAAAACATTACTTCACGAAAATTCATTTGGCCCAGCCCACTTAAGAGCTTTAAATTTGATTGAAAGAAATCCCGGTACAAATCTTGGAGAACTAATGTTTTTACTAAAAATAACTAAACAAAGTTTAAATCGTGTATTGAGAGATTTAATAGAATCAAAAATGATAAAACAAGTTAAAGACGAAGAAGATACAAGAAGAAAAAATTTGTTCTTAGATCGAGAGGGTCAAATTTTTTTTAATAAGATATATGAAACTCAAAAAAAAAGAATATTTGATGCATTAAAGAATTCAGAACCTGATTCAGTAATAAAATTTAAAGAAGTGTTAAATAAAATTATCAATGGAAAAAATTAAATATCATATCTTAGTAATCGATGATGATGACAGAATTAGAGAACTGGTAAAAGAATACTTGCATGATAATGGATTTGTTGTTTCAACGGGAAATAGCGCTGAGGAAGCAAAAATTAAACTTGGCTATTTTAAGTTCGATTTAATAGTTTTAGACGTAATGATGCCAGGACAAGATGGTTTTGAGCTAACTAAAGAAATAAAAAAAAATTCTAGTGTGCCCATCATACTTTTGACAGCAAAAGGAGAGGTGGAAAATAGAATTCAAGGACTAGAATTAGGAGCGGATGATTATTTAAGCAAACCGTTTGAACCAAAAGAATTATTACTTAGAATTAAAAATATTGTAAAAAAGAGCAAAAAAATTAATTTTAATAAATTTAATAAAATTGGAGAAGCAAAAGTTGATTTAAATAAAATGTCAATTCAATTAAAAAATAGGGTTAATAAAATTAACAATGCAGAAAAAAAGATTTTAGTTGAAATGTTATCCAATCCAGGGAAAACTTATTCTAGAATACAAATTGGAGAAATTTCAAATATTAGCCAAGAAAGATCTATTGATGTTATGATTACAAGATTAAGACAAAAAATTGAAGTAAACCCTAAAAATCCTAAATATTTACAAACTATAAGAGGTTCTGGCTATGTTCTTTGGGTTGAATAATATTTTAAAAAAAATTCTGCCAACTGGATTATTTTATAGATCTTTAATAATAGTGGTAGCACCAACAATTTTTTTACAAATTATAACTACCGTAGTTTTTTTTGATAGTATTTGGATTAAAGCAAATAAAGGCTTAACAAAATCTTTAGTGGGAGAACTAAAGACTTTATCAGATATTTATACTGGGAAAGACCTAAGTCAAATAAGTTATCTTACAGAACAATTTAAATTTAACTTTAATTATGTAATTAATATTAAAGATGAAAAATTACCAACTACTGTTAGCGAAAGAAAATATAGCCCAATGGATAGATCTTTACGTCGTGAATTAAAGAGTGTTTTTGGAAGTTCTAATTACTGGTTTGATACCATTAAGTATGAAGAGGTTGTTGAGATTAAAGTCAAATCTAATGATAAAATTATCCAGATTTTATTTCCTAGAGAAAGAATCGCACCATCATCTGTGAGATTATTTATTTTTTGGATTACATTGCCGTCGTTATTATTAATTTCAATAGCTATAATTTTTTTAAAAAATCAAACTAAGCCAATTATTAACTTAGCAAAAGCAGCTGAAAAATTTGGCAAGGGTGATTTCGTCAGTGGTATAAGACCTTCCGGTGCTTCTGAAGTGAGAAAAGCTGCATATGAATTTGGTAAAATGGCGAAGAGAATTGATAGACATTTAAAACAAAGGTCTGAAATGCTTTCAGGAATTAGTCACGATCTAAGAACGCCACTAACCAGATTAAAACTTCAATTAGCAATGTTAAATCAAAAAGATCTTTCTGTTAAAATGTCAAAAGATATTGATGAAATGGAAAGTATGCTTAACTCATACTTGCAATTTGCAAAATCACAGGTTCAAGAAGTATCTGTAGCTACCAATATTAATAAACTTTTCAATGAAATTGCTAGTGAAAAAAATAATAAAAATTTTCATTTAGAGCTACCTGTCCAGATAGTTTTAGTTGGAAGAAAAAATGCATTAAAACGTTGTTTTAATAATATTATTGAAAATGGCTTAAATTATGCCAAGAACGTTTATGTACGTATTTCAAAATCAACAAATAAATTAAATGTTTATATAAATGATGATGGACCAGGTATACCACTAAATCAATACAAGAATGTTTTTAAACCTTTTTATAGATTAGATGAAAGCAGAAATTTAAATCTTGCAGGGGTTGGGTTAGGAATGTCAATAGCAGAAGATATAGTTAAATCGCACGGTGGAAACATTGAATTAAGCGAAAGTAATTATGATGGTTTACAGGTTAAAATTTCTTTGCCTTTGTAGTTTTTTTATTTTTTTTTAATTGGTCGATCTGTTTTTGTTGTTTTTCAATTATTTTTTTCAAAACATTAAACTCCTCTCTTGAAACTAATTCAAGTTTATCAATTAAATCGTCACGTTTAAATTTTAAATTATTAATCAATTCTTTTTTTGCATCTTGTGATGTAAGAATTCCTGTTTCTATAAAATTTGATATAAGTTTTAAAATTTTTTCTGAATTATTCATAATTTATCTTAATTGATAAGAAAAATAATATCAATTATGATATAAGTTTATCATGTATATCCACGATCTAAACCCTGTTTTAATCAACTTTGGTTTTTTTGAGATTCGGTGGTATTCCCTTGCTTATATTTTTGGAATTTTAATTGGTTGGTGGGTTGCCAAAAAAATAATTGTTCTTAAGAGCAAAAATAGAACCGTCACATTTGATGTAAAAGCTTTTGATGATTTAATTAGTTATATCATTATTTCAATAATAATAGGTGGTAGGCTTGGATATGTAATTTTTTACAATCCTTCTTATTATTTTGACAATCCCTTAGATACTTTCAAAATTTGGCAGGGCGGTATGTCCTTCCATGGTGCTTTAATGGGTGTAGTATTTGGAACATATCTGTTCGCAAAAAAAGTGAAGATTAATTTATTTTTTTTCTTGGATGTTGTTGCATGTGTGGCTCCTATAGGTATCTTTTTTGGTAGAGTGGCTAATTTTATTAATGGTGAACTTTATGGAAAACCAAGTAATTTTTTTTTGTCAGTAATTTTTCCTAAAGTGGACAATATTCCAAGACACCCTTCTCAGCTTTATGAAGCTGTACTAGAGGGCATTATACTTTTTATTATTTTAATAAGCGCATTTTATAAGAAAGAAACTAAGATTGGCATTATCTCTGCTACGTTTATGATATTGTACGGTTTTTTTAGGATCGCGGTAGAACAATTTAGAGAACCAGATGTACAAATTGGATATATATTTAATTTGTTTAGCATGGGCTCTATTTTAAGTTTTTCTATGATTTTAATAGGATTATTCATTTTAAAGAAGGCAGTAAATAATGAATTCATTAAATAAATATTTTCCAATGTCAAAAAAAATTCCTATTGATAAATTTATTTCTAATGCGCTTTATGACAAAGATCACGGTTATTATTCGAAAAAAATTCCTTTTGGAAAAAAGGGTGATTTTATAACCTCGCCAGGAATATCTTCATTGTTCAGCGAAATAATAGCTTTGTGGGTTGTGGCTTTTTGGGAACATTTAGATAAACCAAAAATATTCAATATTGTTGAGCTTGGACCTGGTAGTGGTCAGATGTGTTCCACTTTAATT
>CAJQTN010000047.1 GCA_905620505.1 uncultured Pelagibacteraceae bacterium | reverse complement strand
AACAAATTTTGTCTTATTTGATATTAAGAATTATCTTAATTTAAAAATCAAAGAATATATAAAACTATAGATTTAATCTTTTCATTATTTTTTATAATTATCAATTTTCCTTGATAATTATAAAAATATCTAAAATAATTAATTACATATTGAATGTTAAGTCTTTTAGATAATTAATAGAATATATTAATTAATTTTGTAATATTCAGTATACCAATCAACAAATTTTTTTATACCATCTTTAATATCTGTTTTTGGCGCATACCCAGTTAACTTTTTAAGCAGATCTGTACTTGCCCAAGTAACAGGCACATCGCCTTCTTGCATTGGCATATAGTTACGAATTGCTTTTTTCTTTAAATAAGATTCAAGTGCTTCAACAAAATCTAACAACTTAACCTGATTTGAGTTTCCAATATTAACAATTCTGAACGGAGCAACTGGAGACAAGCTATCATTTTTATCTATATTTTTTTTATTTTTAGGAGGTACACTCGTTAAGGCAATTATACTTTTTATGATATCATCGATATAGGTAAAGTCTCGATACATTTCTCCTTTATTATAAATGTCAATTGGTTCTCCTTTAATGATTGATTTTGTAAATTTGAAGAGAGCCATATCCGGTCTACCCCAAGGACCGTATACTGTAAAAAATCGCAGCATAGTAATTGGTAATTTCCATATATTTGAATATGAATGCGCAATACTTTCTGTAGATTTTTTTGTTGCAGCGTATACGCTTAATTGAGTTTGAGTCTTATCTGTTTCACGAAAAGGTATATTTGTGTTAGCGCCGTAGACAGATGAACTTGAGGCAATCAATAAGTGTGCAACATTTACTTTATGTGCCAACTCAATAATATTAAACGTACCTGTTATATTTGAGCTTAAGTAAACCCTAGGTTTTTCTATGCTGTAACGCACTCCAGCTTGTGCACCTAAGTGAATGATTACCTCAGGTTTAAAACTAGTAATTGCTTCGTTTAAAACCTCTTGATTTTCCAACATATCTTTTGTGAATGAAAAATTGTCATACCCTTTTAATATTTTATTACGTGCATTCTTTAAATTAACATCGTAATAATCAGATATACAGTCGTATCCATGAACATGCTGACCAGAATCTAATAAAGTTTTAGCTAAACTAAATCCTATAAAACCAGCAGAACCCGTGATAAAGAATTTTTTAACCATTAACTCATTTAAGCTAATGATTAAAAGATTTCAATACGATCTTTAAAATTTTGAAAATTGTTGATTATCGCAGACTTATAGTTAATTACTTAGACTACTCCGTTATTTTCGCAAAAAAAGCAGGTATAATTTAATTTTTTTTTTTCTATTTAAACTGCGACAATTAATGATATTGATAATCATTATCATTGAGAATAGTTATTATTCACATTAAATAACTTAAATTAAAGGAAAAAAATGAAAAAAATAGTACTATTAGCTACGGCATTAACAATTTGCATTACTTCTTTGTTTGCAAACGAAGTTAACGTTTTTAGCGCAAGACATTACGATTCAGATATTCAACTTTACGAAAAATTCACTGCTAAAACAGGAATTAAGGTGAATGTTGTTTCTGGTAAAGATAAAGCTCTTCAAAAAAGAATAAGCGAAGAAGGAGCTGATTCAAAAGCAGATTTATATATTACTGCTGATGCAGGTAGATTGGGCGCATTTGATGCAGCTGGATTGTTTCAGAATTCAATGTCTTCAAAAATAAAAGCTGCTGTTCCATCTAATCTAAGATCTAATAATTGGACTGGGATAGCCAAAAGAGCAAGAATTATTTATTACTCACCTGAAAGAGTTAATGTAAAAGATCTTAATGGAATGAGATACGAAGATCTTGCTGATCCTAAGTGGAATGGTAGAGTTGTAATTAGACAATCAAATAATGTTTACAATCAATCTCTTGTTGCTTCATTAGTTCAAAATAATGGAAAAAAAGCAACAGCAAGATGGGCTAAAGGCATCGTGTCTAATATGGCTAGAGATTCAAAGGGGAACGATAGAGCTCAGATTCTAGCAGTTGCAGCAGGTGAAGCTGATTTAGCAGTAGCAAATACTTACTACTACGCATTGATGCTATCTGGTAGTAAAGGAGAAGAACAGAAAGCAGCAGCAAAAAAAGTCTTACCCTTCTTTCCAAATCAAGATGGCAGAGGAACTCACATGAACATTAGTGGAGGCGGTGTTATAAAAACTGCTCCAAATAAAGCTAATGCCATTAAGCTACTTGAGTTTTTATTAACTAAAGATGCACAAGAACATATAGTTAATAATACTTTTGAATATCCAATTATTGATGGTGTAGAACCACATGAATTGGTTAAAGCAATGGGTCTTGGTTTTAAACAAGATCTTAAAACAAAAGTAGCCTCTTACGGAAAAAAACAAGCTGATGCATTAGAAGTAATGTTAGCCGCGAAATGGAAATAAAAAGATACTCTTCTATTTATTTTCTAGTAAGAGAGATGAGAAAAGATTTATTTGGTGTTGATACAAATAATTCAACTGACAAAGTAAGTTTATTGTTTTCGCAATTAACAAATTTTGATTTTTTATCAGTGTGTAAAAAAATCGACACTAATAAATGGAAAAAAATTAATTAATTTTTTTCCCAAGTGCCCATAATTACTTTTAATGAATTACCCCGTTAAATGTGTTATGGGCACAATATAAATGTATTTAAAAAAAATTAATATTTGGTATCTAAGTTCTTTCTTAATATCTCTAATAGTAGCAATACCCATACTTACGGTTTTTAGTAGTTTCTTTGATAGCACAGGAAACTATTCAATAATTTTAAAAAACACCTTTTTATACGAATATATTTTTAATTCTCTAGTTCTTTTATTAGGAGTCTTAATATTAACATTTTTAATCGGAGTAACTTGTGCGTATTTAGTATCTTTCTATAACTTTCCAGGAGTTAGTTTTTTTAAATGGGCTTTAATCTTGTCATTTGCAGTACCAGCATATATCTACGCTTATTCGTTAACAGCTTTTTTTGAAAATTACGGTACAGCTTTTTCAATTTTAAAAAATATATTTGGAGACGCCAACTACAATTTATATATACCTAAATTTGACGGTATGATGGGAGCTATATTATCTATTTCATTCTCATTATTTGGATATGTCTACGTTTTGACAAGAGCATCTTTCCACTATCAATCACAAAGCTTAATTGAACTCGGAAAAAATTTAGGTTTTTCCAAAAAAAAATCTTTTTTAAATATAATTTTACCCTCTGCGAGACCTGCTATTATTGCTGGACTTTCTTTGGTTGCAATGGAAACTTTGTCTGATTTTGGCTCAGTTTCTTTCTTTGGTATCTCAACACTAACAACAGCAATTTATAACGCATGGATTTCATTTGATGATCTTGCTCTCGCAAACAGACTATCTTTCTACCTACTAATATTTATTCTTGGTTTGTTTATGTTAGAAAATTTTTCTAGAAAAAAAGCTCAATATCACACACCTACTAAAAGTGGTTTTAAAAAAAAAAAACCTATAAATCTTACTGGTCAAAAATCATTTTTTGCGTTCACTTTTTGTGCCTTAGTTTTTTTTGTTAGCTTTTTATTCCCTGTTTTACAAATGCTTTATTGGACGATTAGTTTTCCAAAGCATTTAGCGGATTTAAATTTAATAAAACTATTTTCAAACACAATGTTATTAGTTTTTTTATCAAGTATTTTACTAATTTCTTTAAGTTTTATTTCTAACTACGGAAACAGAGTAACTAAAAGCAAACTATTGAACTTGTTAACTACTTTTTCTGTTTCTGGCTATGCTATACCTGGAATAATTTTAGCTGTAGCTTTCATTACTTTTATTTCCTGGTTTGACAATAATGTCATTAGTTTTTTTGGACTAAAAACCATTAAATCAATTTTCATTGGTTCCGTATTAGGTTTAATTTTGGTTTATTTTATCAGATTTTATTCACTAGCAAGTAATGGTCTTAAGTCAGGCTACTTAAAGATCAATTATTCAATTGATGAAAGTGCTTATCTTTTAGGCTACTCAAAATTTAAGACCTTTACAAATATTCATATCCCTTACTTAAAAAATTCAATGTTATTAATAGGTATTTTGATTACTATTGAAATTATAAAAGAACTGCCTATAACATTAATAATGAGACCTTTCAATTTTGAAACATTTGCAACTACCGCTTATATCTTTGCGTCTCAAGATTTACTTGAAGCGGCAGCAGCGCCATCTTTATTTCTTATTGTTATAGCAAGCTTCTTTATTTTGATAACATCTAAATATATTCTTAAAGATTAAAACTATGAGTAAAAACTTTTTAGAAATAGACAATGTTACTTTTGCAGCCAGTGCAAAAAATAAGGTAAACAATGTTTCTTTACAAATTGAAAACAAAGGAGATATAATTTGTCTATTGGGTCCCTCTGGAATAGGCAAAACTACAATATTAAGAACTATTGCTGGCTTAGAAAAAATAGATTCTGGAAAAATTATCTTAAACAGTAAAGTAATGTCTTCTAAAGACATACACATTGAACCAGAAAATAGAAATATATCTTTAGCATTTCAGGATAATTCTTTGTTTCCGCATTATAATGTTATTCAGAATATAAAGTTTGGAGCTGAGAGAAACAGGAACAAAAAAATTTTTTTAAATATTGATGAAGTGATTAAATTTTTACACTTAGAACATGTGCTAGATAAATTTCCACATCAAATAAGCTCTGGTGAAGCTCAAAGAACGACACTAGCAAGGTCTTTGCTATCTAATCCGGACTTGTTATTATTAGACGAACCCTTGTCTAATGTTGATCAAAGCTTTAAAGAAGAAATTCAAGTTAAATTAAAACAAGTATTAACAGAACATAAAATTACAACTATAATTGTCACACACGATTCTTATGAAGCTTTTTACCTAGGAAGTAAGTGTGGAATTATTTTAGATGGTCAGCTCAAACAGTATGATGATCCTTATAATGTTTATCATTTTCCTAATTCCGTAGAAGTAATAAATTTTTTAAATAGAGGAACTTTAATTCCAGCAAAAGTTACAGGTGAAAACACTTTAGAGAGCGTTGACCTTGGTACAATCAAAGGTAATTTTATCAAACACTACCCAAAAGGATCAGACGTTAAGCTGTTAATACAACCTGAAGATTTAGAGCATGACGATAGCAGTAACCTTAAACTAGAAGTGGTAGACAGACAATTTAGAGGAACTAATTTTATATACACACTTAAAACACCAAGTAATTTAATGATCCCAGTATTTGTACACTCGCACCATATTCACCAACATGAAGTTGATGAAAAATTTGGCATTAAGAGACCTATTAATATTGATCATATAGTTTGTTTCTAATAGAAAACAATCTCTTAATTAATTTTAACTTTTTCTATTTTTAAAATTATATTAGATTGTTAAAAAGAGCGCCCTTAGCTCAGTTGGATAGAGCATCGGTTTTCTAAACCGAGGGTCGGAGGTTCGAATCCTCCAGGGCGCACCAAATCAAACGATCTTAATTTAAAATTATGCTTTTGATAAAATCAACAAAACCAAGAATTGCAACATTGATTATTTCAATTGTTTCAAAAAAATATTGAATATAAGATTCTGTCTTTGGATATTTTGATATAATTAAATTTTTCGAAACATTTAATGTTCCGTAAAAAGTAAAAAAAACACTAATAATTAAAATTTGATAACCAAAGAAACCAAAAGAGCTTTTCTTTATTTTTTCATCATTTTTTTTAAAATAATCTAGCTCTTCAATTGATAAAAGATTTTTATCAATTTTATGTTCTTCACTCTCATTAATAGATTCATCTTTGAATTCACCAGAAGGTGAGATTGGTTCATTTGAATTGTGAATATCCTTTTCTGAATCTCTAATTTTTTTTTTTAAATCGTTATCTTTAATAAGATTTTCTTCTCCTTTTACAAGTTCATTTTTTTCTTGATGAGTTTTTGATATTGTAGATTTTATCTGAGAGACACTAAGCTCTTTTAGTTGGTCTTTCTCTACTTCTGATTTTAGTTCTAGATTGTTAATAATCTGTTCAATTTCTTTCAATGTTTTGTCAAATATTGATACATTTATAAATTCAGAATTTTTTTTATTTTTTTCGATTAGATCTTCTACGTCTATCTCATCTTTTTTAGATTTATTTATTTGTGTAATTACATCGTCCATATCAAGTTCTAATAAACTATCCTATTTTTCTAAATTAATATATAAATAGCTGATCTTCATAATGAATTATTTATAACCATTAAAAGCCAAGTGAAATCTAAATTTTTAGAATACTGCTCTAATAACAAGTTTCAACAGAATAAAAAACAAATTAAGGCGCTAGATTTAATCATTAATTTCTACAAACAAACTAATGTTCCAAAAAATAAATTTTTTATTTTTTTTTTTAAATCAAAAAAAAAATTAGGTTTTTATTTATACGGAGATGTTGGTGTGGGTAAGACCATGCTGCTCAATTTTTTTTTTAAACATTTGAAGCCTCCAAAAATACGAATGCATTTTAATGAGTTTATGATCAGCTTTCACGATTTTAGACATGATTACAACCTCAAAGGAAAAGATAATTCGATAGAAATTTTTGTTAGAAATCTAAAAGAAAAAACAGATCTAATTTATTTAGATGAATTCCAAGTAACCAACATTGTAGACGCAATGATTTTAGGTAAATTGTTTGAAACTATATTTAGTGAAAACATCAAAGTTTTAATAACGTCTAACAGTAAAATCGAAGATTTATACAAAGATGGCCTGCAAAGAGAGCAATTTTTACCTTTTATTGATATTATTAAAAAATTTTCTATCGATCATGAATTAATTATTGATCAAGACTATAGAAAAAATGGAATTTTTAAACTCGAGCGTTTCTTTTATCCTATAAGCGAAGAAACAACTTTTCAAATAAACCAAATTTTTAGACAACTATCAAAAGGAAAGAAAAATAATTCTGTTGAATTAAATACAAAGGGTAGAACATTTATTATTAATTCTTTTTTCGAAGGTTTTGCCAGGTTTAGTTTTAATGATTTGTGTGCCGTGAATTTAGGTGCGGAAGATTATATAAATATTGCCAAGAATTGTAATTTTATAACTATAGAGAATATCCCAAACTTTAACGATGACAATGCCGATACTCAACAAAGATTTATTACTTTAATTGATATTCTCTACGAAAAAAAAATTTCAATTATGGTGAGTGCACACTTTAATTATGAGAATTTTACTTCCTCAAGAAAACTTAATCATCCTTACAAAAGAACTATAAGTAGATTATTTGAGCTAACCTCACCAAATTTTAACAAAAATTAAGATTCACTTTTTTTAATACTTAAAGCTCTATTTTGTTTAAATTTTACCAATGGATCTATATGTTGTTGCATTATATCTAATGACTTGATCCATTATTTTAATTTATCTATGCTCAAAAATATTTTGATCGATCAAAATAAATTATTAATAAAGAAAGGATATCTAAAATGTTAAAAACTTTTAAAAATTGGATTTTAATTGGATTTGCATCATTAATTCTTGTTGCTTGTCAGCAACAAGGTGGTGGTAATTCTAAAAAATCTAAAACATTAGAGAACACACAAAAAGCTGGCTTTGTAAAATGTGGAGTTTCGCAAGGACTTCCAGGTTTCTCAAATGCTGACACTGCTGGTAATTGGTCTGGCATAGATGTTGACGTATGTAGAGCTGTTGCCGCTGCCGTGTTAGGTGATGCAGACAAAGTTAAATACACCCCATTAAGTGCGAAAGAAAGATTTACTGCATTGATCGCAGGTGAAATCGATATTCTTTCGAGAAACACTACTTGGACACTATCTAGAGATGCTGACATTGGCTTAACATTTGTTGGTGTTAACTTTTACGATGGCCAAGGTTTCATGGTAAGAAAAAACTCTGGAATTAATTCAGTTAATGATTTTCAAAGTGGTATTTCCGCATGTACAAACACAGGAACTACAACTGAATTAAACATGAGAGATTTCTTTAATTCTAAAAATATAAGTTATGAACCAATCGCTTTTGAAAAAGCCGATGAAGTTGTTGCTGCTTATGATGCTGGAAGATGTGATACTTACACTACTGATAAATCAGGATTAGCTGCTCAAAGAACAAAAATGAGTTCTCCTGACGATCACAAAGTTTTGCCAGAAACAATTTCTAAAGAGCCACTTGGACCAGTTGTACGTCAAGGTGATGCTGTTTGGGAAGACATTGTTAGATGGTCTCTAAACGTTATGATCGAAGCAGAAGAATATGGTGTAAACTCATCAAATGCTTCAAGCCTAAAAGATTCTGAGAACCCGCAAATCAAAAGATTAGTTGGATCTGAAGGTGAATTAGGTTCTGCTTTTGGTTTAGATAATGAATGGAGCTTAAGAATTATCGAGCAAGTTGGAAACTACGGTGAAATCTATGAGAAACACATAGCTAGCACTGGAATTATGCCTGACAGAGGTCCAAACGAACTTTGGACTAAAGGTGGTATACTTTACGTAGCGCCAGCTAGATAATTAGTAAAAATAATTTTAAATTAAAAAGGGCTAGATTTTTCTAGCCCTTTTTTTTATGATCTCTACAAATGAATAAAATCAAAATTAAATTAATTATTGTTAAAAAAAATAGTGAATCTTAAATTTTTTTCAATAGACCTAAAAAATAAAAAGAGATTAATACCTCAGGTTTTAACATTGTTATCAATTGTTTTGGCAATAAGTTATTTTGCTTTCAACGCTCAAGTCAATATGAATAACAGAGGCATTGCTTTCGGATTTGGATTTCTGACACAAGAAGCTTCATTCGATATAGGGTTTTCATTAATTGATTACGATGGATCCCATTCATACGCTAGAGCATTTTTAGTTGGTTTATTAAACACTCTTTTAGTTTCAGTTATAGGTATTTTTTTTGCTACTTTAATAGGTGTAACTGTTGGCATTGGAAGACTTTCTTCTAATTTTTTGGTGGCAAAGTTTTCAGAAGTTTATGTAGAGGTGTTTAGAAACATACCTTTGTTATTGCAATTATTTTTTTGGTATTTTGCAGCTTTAAGAGCTTTGCCGCTTCCAGAGCAAGCCATAAATTTTTATGATATTTCATATTTAACCGTTAAAGGTTGGTACGTGCCTAAATTTATATGGACTAATTTTTCTATATTTATTTATTCAATATTAGCTGCAATTGTTGCTATTACTTTTGTTTCTAAACATGCAAAAAAACAACGAGAAGAATTTGGAAAACATATTCCGTCATTTTATATCGGTATAGTATTATTATTTACATTTCCCGCTTTAAGTTTTTTTATTGGCGGTGTCACACTTGATTTTGAAATCCCAGTTTTAAAACAAATGTCAACAACGATTTTTAATTTTCGTGGAGGTGTTAGTATAATTCCCGAACTGATGGCACTAGCAATGGCACTATCTATGTATACAGCTACATTCATTGCAGAAAATGTTAGAGCTGGAATTTTAGGTATTGGAAAAGGTCAAAAAGAAGCTGCTGCTTCAATCGGTTTAACCAATACACAAATTTTAAAATTAGTTGTTTTACCCCAAGCTTTAAGAATAATTATTCCACCAACAACTAATCAATACTTAAATTTAACTAAAAATTCCTCTTTAGCTGCTGCAATCGCTTATCCAGATATTGTTCTTGTGTTTGCTGGAACTGCACTAATGCAAACAGGTAGAGCAATAGAGATTGTAAGCATTACAATGGGTACTTATCTCTTAATAAGTCTTTCAATCTCTTCGTTTATGAATTGGTATAATCAAAGCGTAGCTATTAAAGAAAAATAAAAAATGATTTTTAATATATTAAAACCAAATAAAAAAAATATTCAAACTTATCTAGCAATAGGCGTGAGTTTACTAATTATTGGATTTATAGATATTTTTAGCAATACTTTTTTAAATTTTAATATTACTGGATTTTTTCCAAATATAATTAGTTACCTTAGCCCATTAATATTAGGAGCTTTTGGTCTATATTTTATAAGAATTGAATATAGCGGTAACAAAACATTAAATACAATTAATAGAAACTTAAACTCTAGTAATTTCAACGCAATCTTGTCTCTTATTGTAATTTTTATTTTAATAAAATATGTGCCCTCTATATTAAATTGGGTTTTTTTTGACGCTAATTTTTTAGGCAGTACAAAAGAAGATTGTACTGGAGATGGAGCTTGCTGGGTATTCGTTAGAGTCTGGTTTAATAGATTTATGTATGGAATGTATCCTGATGCTGAGCAGTGGAGGATAAATTATTCTTTTTTAGTTTTACTTGGGTCTATAGGTTCAATTTTTATTCTTCCTCATAGATTCAAGAAATATATAATTTTATTTTTACTTTTTATTTTTCCAATAATAGCTTTAAATCTTATTTCTGGAGGGGTATTTGGTTTAAAATGGATAGAAACCGGTGCGTGGGGTGGACTATCGCTAACTTTTATTGTTTCAGCTTTTGCTCTAATCTTTTGTTTTCCAATAGGTGTTTTCCTAGCATTAGGAAGAAGATCTGATTTACCTGCAATAAAATATTCTTCTATTGGGTTTATAGAATTATGGAGAGGCGTTCCTTTAATAACTGTTTTATTCATGTCTGCAGTTATGTTTCCAATGTTTTTACCGGATGGAACTTATATGGATAAATTAATGAGGGTCATTATTGCTATAACATTATTTGAGGCAGCCTATATGGCTGAAGTAGTCAGGGGGGGCTTGCAAGCACTACCAAGAGGTCAATATGATGCAGCAAAATCATTAGGTATGGGCTACTGGAGAATGCATTTTTTAATAATTATGCCTCAAGCATTAAAATTAGTAATACCAGGTATTGCAAATACCTTTTTAGCTCTAGTAAAAGATACGCCATTAATTTTTGTGGTAGGGTTGCTTGAACTGGCTGGTATGATAGGTTTAGCGAAAACAAATCCTAAATGGTTAGGTATGGCTACTGAAGGATATGTCTTCGCCGCTTTCGTTTTTTGGATTATTTGTTTTTCAATGAGTAGATATAGTCAAAATTTAGAAAAAAAATTAAGTACGGAGAGATAAAATGTCAAATATAATTGAATTAAAAAATGTAAATAAATGGTTTGATAAATTTCAAGTTTTAAAAGAAATTAATCTTGAAGTTAAACCTAAGGAAAAAATAGTTGTTTGCGGACCTTCAGGCTCAGGTAAATCGACTTTAATCAGATGTATTAACAGGCTTGAGGAGCATCAAGAAGGATCAATTATAGTTGATGGTAATGTGATTTCAACTGATACTAAAAATATTGAAAAAATTAGAGCTGAAGTTGGGATGGTGTTTCAGCAATTTAATTTATTTCCCCATTTGTCTATTCTAGACAATTGTACGCTTGCACCAATTTGGGTAAAGAAATTACCAAAAAAACAAGCAGAAGAGTTAGCAATGGAAAATTTAACAAGAGTTCAAATTACAGATCAAGCTATAAAATTTCCAGGACAGTTATCGGGTGGCCAACAACAAAGAGCTGCAATTGCAAGAGCTTTATGCATGGAGCCTAAAATTATGTTATTTGACGAACCAACTTCTGCTCTAGATCCTGAAATGATTAAAGAAGTTCTAGATGTTATGGTCGATCTTGCAAAAGGTGGAATGACAATGATCGTAGTAACTCATGAAATGGGTTTTGCAAAAGAAGTTGCGGACAATATGATTTTTATGGATGAAGGTCGTATTGTTGAGAAAGCTAAAACAAATGATTTCTTTGAAAACCCTAAATCCGAGAGAACAAAACTGTTCTTAAGTCAAATACTATAACCAGCTTGGTATAGGTAAGTTTTTACTTCTTAGAAAATCTTTATTATAAATTTTACTAGCATAACGTTTTCCTGGATCACAAAGTATTGTAACAATATTGTGTCCAGGACCTAATTTTCTAGCAAGTTTTATTGCGCCCGCAATATTAATTCCAGATGATCCGCCTAAAGCAATATTTTGATCTTCTTTAAGTTTAAATATAATATTTAAGGCTTCCTCATCAGTAACCTGAAATGCATCCTCAACTATACCTTTTTCAAAATTTTTTGTTATTCTAGCCGTTCCTATTCCTTCAGTAATTGAGCTTCCAGAGTTTTCTAATTTATTAAATTTAATATGGGAATATAAAGACGATCCCATTGGGTCAGCTAAAGCTATTTTAATATTTTTATTCCTTTCTTTTAGACCAATAGATACACCAGCTAATGTACCTCCTGTGCCAGCCGCACAAATAAATCCATGAATTTGTCCCGCAGTTTGTGTCCATATTTCCTTAGATGTTGTTTTGATATGAGCTTCTAAATTTGCAGTATTGTCAAATTGGTTAGCCCACAAAACTCCATTTTTATTAGAACCCATAAGTTCATCAGCAATTTTCTTGGATTGTTTAATGTAGTTATTTGGATTTGCATAAGGTACTGCGTCTACCTCAATAAGTTCAGCTCCTAAATTTTTCAAGGTTTGTTTTTTTTCAATGGATTGATTATTTGGAATAATGATTTTTAAACTTAATCCATACGCTTTTGCTACTATGGCTAAACCTATACCGGTATTTCCCGCAGTCCCCTCTACAACAATTCCACCTTTTTGAATTTTATTTTTTTTTATTGCATCTTCAATAATAAACAATGCCGCTCGATCTTTAATTGATTCACCAGGATTAAAATACTCAGCTTTTCCATAGATGTTACAACCAGTCAATTCTGATGCTTGTTTTATTTTGATTAATGGTGTATTTCCAATTTGTTTTAAAATATTACTGTTGTCCATATTTTTAGATATATGAAAAAAAATTTTATTTCAATTGTATTGTTTTTAATCTTCACAACTAAAGCAATAGCACATTCAGAACACTATAAAGATATTAACGTTTTAGAATACGAATTATTTAGAAACGATAAATACATTGGATTTCATAACTATAAATTTGAAAGAAGTCAAAATTATCTAAATGTAAAAAGCATTATTGAATTTGCAATCATAAAATTAGGTATAGTACTTTATCGTTATAACGGAAGTACGGAAGAAAAATTCGAAGATGGTCAATTAATAAATTTTACATCAAAGACCAATCAAAATAAAAAGATTAAAAACACCAAAATAACATTTGATGAAAGAAAAAATGTACTATTTATTTCTGGATCGGAAAATCAATTAACATCTCCTAAAGAATATCGCGTTGGCACGTGGTGGGACCATGAAATAGTTCAAGCAAAAGCCCAAATAAGCGCGGTATCTGGAAGAATTATAGATCAAAAGGTTACATTTTTAGGAAAAGAAATGCTAAATTTATATGGAAAAAACTATTCTTCATTACATTTTAATTTATCTTCTACAGATGAAAACTTATCTGAAAGTAAAAAACTTAATATAGATGTTTGGTATGATGAAAAAACTAAGATTTGGCTTAAAGCAGCTTTTGATAAAACTGGAAGTTGGGAATACAGACTTAAGTCATTTAATTAAATTTTCTGGAACTAAATTTATATATTTAAGTCAATAGTTATTTATTATTTTTTTGGGTTTATTTTGGGTATTTTTTTTTTTTTTTGCAATTTTAATTCTTGCATATAATTAAGTTTTAATATTGAATTCGTTTTAACAGGGAGTTCATATGGAAGAAAATTTTAACAATCATTTAGGTAAAAAACTAAGGATGAGAAGATTGTCTTTAGGTTTAACACAATCAAAAGTCGCTGAAGCAATTAACGTAACATTTCAACAAATTCAAAAGTATGAGAAGGGCACCAATGGAGTAAGTTCCGCTCGTTTAATTCAAATTTCACAATTTTTAAAGGTTCCAATTACTTATTTCTACGAAGAATATAAAGATTATAAAACCTTTAGTTCCGAAAAAGACACAACTGAAGACCTAAATTATTCATTTTTAACTAAAACTTTTTCTTCTCTATCTAAAATAGAAAAAGAGAAAATATTGCAGGTTTTGAGAAATACAGAGAGTTTAGATAACACAGGATAGTTGGCTCCTCGGGCAGGACTCGAACCTGCGACCAATTGATTAACAGTCAACTGCTCTACCAACTGAGCTACCGAGGAATAAAAAGCAACATACTTTTTTTAAAAAAAAAAAACAACCAATTTTTTGGAGGCCACGCCCAGAATCGAACTGGGATACAAGGATTTGCAATCCTCTGCGTAACCATTCCGCCACGTGGCCAATTTGTCTGCGATGTTCAAGAAGCACATACTCACTGGACTTTATACCATCAGAGATTATTTTATCAACGATGAGTATGCTGAAAAAACTAGTGCCAATGTCCCAGTAATGTCCCAGTAATGTCCCAGGAAATCCTTCTTGATAACATACTGTTTTATTGAAAAAAAATTTTATCAGCTAAGAAAATAAAAACGATTTATGACTGGTATCGACAGGCTTCCAAAGGTAACAACAGTTTAACTCCTGTTGTTGTCTGTAAGATGAACACTAGGGAACTCTTAGTTGTTATAGGTTTTAATGATTTCTTTGAACTTATTAAATGCAGAATACTACTTCTGGTAGTATTAAAATCTTTTATAAATTTTGTTTATTTTATGTATACTTAATTTATTAATTAACAAAGGAGAAATAAATGAATAAGTTAAAAAAAATATTTTTTGTTTTCTCACTACTATTTCTAGCGTCTTACGCTGTACCTACATATGCAAAAGGTAATCTTACAGTGTATTGTAGTGTGGAAATTGAAGTGTGTGAAATATTAATTCAAGGCTTCAAAAAAGAAACTGGAATAGATGTTGCGATGACAAGAAAAAGCTCTGGAGAAACTTTTGCTCAAATGAAAGCAGAAGCTACTAATCCAAAAGGAGACGTTTGGTATGGTGGAACAGGTGATCCACATTTAACAGCTGCATCTGTAGGTTTAACTGAAAAATATAAATCAAAACATTTTAATGATTTATTAACAGCAGCACAAAACCAAGCAAAGTTCTCTGACTACAAATCTGTAGGTATTTATGTTGGAGCATTAGGTTATGGCTACAACACAAATTTACTTAAAGAGAAGGGTTTACCGGTTCCAAAATCTTGGGCAGATTTGACTAATCCTGTTTACAAAGGGGAAATTCAAATGGCTAACCCAAATTCATCAGGAACAGCCTATACAACTTTAGCGACAATCATTCAAATATTGGGTGATGACAAGGGTTGGGATTTTATGAAAGCTCTTCATAAAAATATTAACCAATATACAAAATCTGGTTCAGCGCCTATTAAAGCTGCTGCCAAAGGAGAAACGACAATTGGTATAGTGTTTCAACATGATGCCACTAAACAAAAGAAAAGCGGTTTACCAATTGCTGTTGTTTCACCAACTGAAGGAACAGGTTTCGAAGTTGGTTCTATGAGTATCATCAAGGGTGCTCGTAACATGAAAGAAGCTAAGATCTTTGCAGATTGGGCTTTAAGTCCAGCTGCTCAAACTTTAGTATTTAGCTCAGGTATTTCATTACAAGTGCCTGCAAATACTAAGGCAAAAGGCGATCCAGATGCTCCAGTTTTATCTAAAATAAAACTAATTAGTTATGATTTTGAAAAGTATGGAAACAAGGATACGAGATCAAAACTTTTACGTAAATGGGATAAAGACGTATCGAACTTACCTAAGTAAAGTTTGATGAGGAAAATCGTCATTGGCTGGATATTCATTGGAAGTTTAGGAGTTTTCATTCTTCCTTGGTACATGATCAATGACGGTTTTTTTTCTTTTTCATGGTTATTTGAATATGAATTAGAAAATTACGGCCCCAGCATTTTCTTTGCACTATCAGAGAAGAAATGGCTGTTACCCTTAGTTGGTCCTTTAATTTTTCCCATCATATTACTATTCTTTAAGTCTAGTAGACGAACCTATTCAAATATTTTTTTAATTTCAGGTATTTTAGGGTTTGTTTATTTTTTTCTACAAGGTTATGCCATTGGTATTAGAGGTTGGAACTATCAAATATTTGAAACTTTATTTGGTGAAGTTGACAGGCAATTTGGAATAGGTATTGGAGCGGTTTTAACCATTTCAACTTTTATTTTTTATCTTACTCACGGCCTAGCATCACGAGGCTGGTTAAATGGTGACAATTTTATCGTTGGTAGTATTTGGGTAGTTATTATTTTAGTAAGTATTTTCGTTTTTATCCCAATCTTAAATATGTTTGTTCGTGCTTTTATAGGTAGTGAAGGCATTCATACCTTAGCAAGTTTTTCAGATAGATTTATAAATAAAGGTTTGTGGGGCTTAGATTGTGTCTTTAGTAACGTAAATTGTGGTGTTGTTTGGAACACTTTAACCATGGGAATCTTAACCGCTTTCTCTTCTACCTTTTTAGGATTAGGTTTTGCTCTTTTAATTGCAAGGACAAATTTTAAATTTAAGAAACTTTTTAAAGTACTATCTGTTTTACCCATAATCACTCCACCATTCGTTATTGGCCTTGCTATCATTATTTTATTTGGTCGAAGTGGCGCGGTTTCAACTTTCTTAGAGTGGGGTTTTGAAGTTGAACGATCAAGATGGATTTATGGATTGAGCGGTATTTGGTTTGCGCAAACACTAGCATTCACACCTATTACTTTTTTAGTTCTAATTGGTGTAATAGAAAGTATCTCACCTTCCATGGAAGAAGCATCTCAAACGTTACGAGCAAGTAAATGGCAAGTATTTAAAACTGTAACTTTTCCATTAATACGCCCAGGTTTAGCCAATGCTTTTCTGTTAGGGTTTATTGAGAGTTTAGCTGATTTTGGTAATCCATTAGTTCTTGGCGGAGATTATAATGTTCTCTCAACCGAAATATTTTTTGCAGTAGTTGGTGCTCAATACGATGAGTCAAAAGCAGCAGTTCTAGCAATCATCTTATTATCTATGGTATTGATCGCTTTTTATGTTCAAAACCAATGGCTTGGAAAAAAATCTTACGTTTCAATCACCGGTAAAGGAGATAGTGGTTTTTATGCAGAGCTGCCAAAGAGTGTTAAAAATTTTATTTATTTCGTGGTTGTGCCTTGGGGCCTTCTAACGTTAATTATTTATTTAATGATAATGTTCGGAGGTTTTGTTGAGATGTGGGGTGTAGATCATAACTTCACACTAAAACATTATATCAATGCTTTTAGTGTGACGTTTGATGAAAAGATTGGATTACATTGGACAGGTACTGCTTGGAATTCTTTTTCTAATACTTTTTGGGTTGCGGTTTTGGCTGCCCCACCAACTGCTGCATTTGGTATTTTAACTGCTTATTTATTAACAAGGCATAACTTTATGGGAAAGAGAGCTTTTGAGTTTGGCACGATGTTATCTTTCGCAATTCCAGGTACCATTATAGGAATAAGTTATATTTTTACATTTAATACTCCACCGATCGAAATTACAGGTACGGGAATTATTTTGATTATCGCTTTCGTGTTTAGAAATATGCCTGTTGGTGTAAGAGCAGGTATTGCTTCAATGAATCAATTAGATCCCCACTTAGATGAAGCTTCAGCAACATTGAATGCAAGCAGTTATCAAACTTTTAAAAATATTATTTTACCATTACTTAAACCTGCCATCATCGCTTCATTAGTATTTAGTTTTGTCAGAGCAATGACAGCAATAAGTGCAGTTATATTTTTAGTCAGCGCTAGATATGATTTAGCAACGTCTTATATTTTAGGTAGATTAGAAAATAATGATTATGGTTTAGCCATAGTTTATTCTTCAGCTTTAATAGTTGTAATGTTAATCACTATTGTTGTAATACAATTAATTGTAGGAAGAAGAAAACTTGGTAGACGAGACCAATACGTCGATCTAATGCAGGGAAATTCAGGTTAATATGAAAAAAGCAAAAGTTGAGTTTAAAAATATAACTAAAAAATTTAACAATACAGTTGCAGTTAACAATGTTAGCTGCACATTTGAACCTGGAACCTTAACAACATTGCTAGGCCCATCAGGATGTGGAAAGACAACATCTCTTAGAATTATTGCAGGATTAGAGAGAGCTACTAGTGGCCAAATTTTAATTGATGGTGAGGACGTAACAATTTTACCAGCTACAGAAAGGGATGTATCTATGGTGTTTCAATCTTACGCTCTCTTTCCTCATATGTCTGTGATGGAAAATGTTTCCTATGGTTTAAGAATGATTAATAAAAATAAAGAGGAGTATACAGAAAAAACTTTTAATACCTTGGAATTAGTTGGTCTGAAAGGATATCAAGATCGAATGCCATCAGAATTATCAGGTGGCCAACAACAAAGAGTAGCGGTAGCTAGAGCAATTGTCTTAGAGCCTAAAGTTCTTCTTTTTGATGAACCGTTGTCTAACTTAGACTCAAAATTAAGAAGACAAGTAAGGGAAGACATAAGATTCTTACAACAGTCATTGAGTGTGACAACTATTTATGTTACCCACGATCAAGAGGAAGCACTTGCAATTTCAGATAATATCATAGTCATGAAAAATGCAGTTATAGCCCAACAAGGAGCCCCAAGAGATCTTTATAATTATCCCAATAATAAATTCGTTGCTAATTTTATAGGTGACTCAAATATCATTAAAGTTTCTATTGTCTCACACCAAGAAGATAATTACGAAATAAAGATTGATAAAAAAGTTTTTAAAATTAAATCTTCCATTCAAGCAAATAAAGATGAGCCTCATGTATCCATAAGGCCAGATAAAATTAATATTTTAAAAACATCTAAAGATAATGATCTCGAAGGTCAAATTGATAGTAACTCATTTGTTGGAGGAAGCATTCAATACAAGGTTAAAACTAGTATTGGTGAGTTTTATGTAATTATTTATGATACTAGCAATGTTTTTAAAAAGAATGAAAAAATTTTTCTTAATTTTGACTCTGAGAATATAAAAATCATATCAGACTAAATTTTTTTAGCAGTACACTCATAGAAAAAGGGGTGGGGGTCATTAAGTTTTGGCTACCTATGACTGTCTAAAAGCAAGTATATAGGTAAGATATAAGTTACATCTACTCCAATAAGGTGGTGTACCCCTCTTTAAAACTTTCAAATTCCTAAATGGTTATGGGTCCTACTTATTAATCCCAACGTCCCAGGAACGTCCCACTGAATTGCTAATATAAATTTAACATTGTATGTTCCAATTAAATTAGAAATTCAAAAGATTATATAATTTATGAAATATTGTAAAAATTGTCTAGAACCAAGCACACGACCAGGGACAGAATTTAATTCAAATGGAATTTGTTCTACATGTATCTACTCTGAATACTTTAGTAAAAATTATGACGAACAAGATAGAATAGAAATTTTAAAGCAACAGATGTCACTAATATGAAAGAGTCAAAAAGTCTTTACATGTTCTACGGCAAAGGAATAAATTAATTTATGTGTGGTATAGCGGGGTATTTTGGCCCTATAGATAAAGTTCCTAATAATTTAAGCATTTCAAGTTGCTTAAAACAGATGAAAAGAAGGGGGCCAGATTCACAAAATTACATAATCAAAAAATATAACAAAAAAACTTTAATACTTTTACACTCGAGACTTTCTATCATTGACCCTGTAAAAATCTCGAATCAACCGATGGAAGATGAAGATGCAATAATTTCATTTAACGGTGAAATCTATAATTATTTAGAACTAAAAAAAAACCTAAACATAAAAAAATTGGCAACGAATTCTGATACTGAAGTTTTATTAAAGTATCTTAAAATTAAAAAAAATATTCCAAAGGATGACTTGGACGGCATGTGGTCCTATGCTTATTTTGATAAAAAAAAAAAAAATTTATTCTTATCTAGAGATAGATTTGGAGAAAAACCGCTTTATTATAAAGTTGAAAAAGACTCAATTTATTTTGGTTCTGATATCAATTATATTATTTCGCTATCTAAAGAAAAAAAAATCTTTAATGAAGAAAAAATTTATAGCTTTCTTGCAAATGGTTTTAGGTCTTTATCTTTAAATAATAAAACTTTTTTAAATGGAATAAATGCTCTTAGCCCAGCACATGTTTTAAAAGTAGATATTAATAATAATTTAAAGTTGATAAAATATTGGAAAAATACAAAAACAATTGCAGAAAAAAAAATTAGTTATAAAGAAGCAGTTAAGACAACCAAGGAAATTATAAGCACAGAATTTAAAAAGAGATTTAGGTCGGATTTCCCAATTGGGTGTTTATTAAGTGGTGGAATAGATTCAACAGCAATTTCAGCTCACTCTATAGAAAATAATAAAAAATTAAAGTATTATTCTATAAGTTCAAGTGAACCAAATTACAATGAAAGGCCAAGAATAGATGCTTTATGTCAAAAATATAATCTAAAAACAAATTATGTGAAAATGAGTCAATTGAATAATTATGATTTTTTAGAAAAAATAATCAGTGAAACTAATTTTCCCTTGAGTTCAATTTCTTACTTAGTCTATGCACATTTAAATAAAGTAGTTAAAAATGATAAATGTAGAGTTTTATTGAATGGCCTCGGTGGAGATGAAATTTTTGCGGGTTATTACACACATCAGATGAATTTTTTAATTTCTAATTTAAAAAATGAAAAATTTAACTATTATTATAAATCATGGGAAACACACGTTAAACCACTGATTAGGTCAAACATTTTATCTAATCTTGATGAATATATTAGTTTAGCCAACAGTAAAAATCCATCATTTCATGAACAAAAAGAAATTGAAAAATATTTATCAAATAAAAAATTAATTTTAGTTAATAAAAAAATTAAATTTTCTAAAAATTTTTTTAGAAATGGTCTAGATGTTGATATGTTCAGAGATACTTTGCCACCCCACCTTTTAAGCTCAGATCAGATTTCTATGTTTTTTTCAATTGAAAATAGATCACCTTTTTTATCACATAAGCTATATGAATTTGTTAAGTCACTTCCAGATGATTATTTAATTAGAAATGGATTTGGTAAATCCGTATTAAGAGATTCATTAAAAAATATGATTCCAGATAAAATTTTGAAATTTAGGGAGAAAATAGGTTTTTATGCTGATTTGGATTTATTTTTTGATAGAAAAAGTAAGCTTTTTAGAGATATGTTGTTTCAAAATCGTTTAGTAAATAGTTTTATTAATATAAAAAAAGTAGAAATATTGTTAAGTCAGAAAAAACTTTTTAACGCTGAAGCAAAATTTATTTTCTGTGTATTAAATCTAGCTATTTTAATTTCAAAAAAATAATTAATACAAATTATACAGTAATAATTTTGTAAATAATTTAAGGGACTTTTTTGCATTTGCAATAATAAATTTAAAAACTAATAAAGTATTTTCTGCCATTGATAGATTTTCAATTAAACCTTTATATTATTCAAAAAAATATAAATAATCAAAAAATTCATTTTTGTTAACTTCGGATTTTTCTGCAGTTGTTAATGGAGGTTTAATTAAGATTATTTTTTTCAGTGTTAGACAAGTCAACTCCAGTATCAGGATCTAACTCAATACCTAAAGGCGTAATAGTTGTTGGCAAGGGGGTGAAAGTTGACTCAGGGTTATTTTCAATTTTTCTCTGACTTAGTCTATAAAAACCAAATATAATTATTGTAAAAAGAAAAACTAGGAGGTGAATAAAAAAACCATTAGGGCCTAAAAAATGCATCAATGTAGAGCACAAGACAGGACCAGCCATTGCACCAAGCCCGAATATAATGTTCAACCCTCCGCCTGCTGCTACAAATTTTTCTTTTGGAATGTATTTAAGTATGGTTTTTTTGAGAGATTCTTGGCAATAAAATAATATTATCAGATTTCATTAGTATATTTACATCGCTTGAGCTACTAACACATAAAATTATTATGTGTGGATTTCTCATATTAAAGTCAAATAAAATTTCAAATGAAACGAAAAAATCATTTTTAAAATCTTTAAATTTTTTAAAGAGGAGAGGCCCAGATGAAACTAAAGTACTTGTAAAAAAAAATTACCTAATTGGATTTACAAGATTAAGTATTAATGATCACAAAACAGCTACGCAACCTTTTGTAAGTAATTGTAAAGATTATATAATAGTTTTTAATGGAGAGATCATAAATTATAAAAATTTATCAAATATCTTAAAAAATAAAAATATAAAAATCAAATATGGACATGAAGCTGAAGTAATAATTAATTTGTACAAATTATATGGCAACAATGTTGTGGATCATCTAAGGGGTTTTTTTTCATTTGTAATAATAAATACTAAAACTAATAAAGTATTTGCTGCGGTAGATAGGCACTCCATTAAGCCTTTATATTATTCTAAAAATTTGAATAAGCAAAAAAACTCATATCTATTTACTTCAGACTATTCTGCGGTTTTAAAAGGAGGGTTAATAAAAAAAAAATTAAACTATAATAAGTTTGTAGATTATTTTGTAATGGCTAGAGAATTTGATGACACAACAATAATATCAAATGTTAAAAAATTAAGAAGTGCATCATTTTTAAATATTAGCAATAAAATTAAAATATCAAACTACTGGAAACCATTTACACCTGGAATAAATATCGAGAAAACTAACAAAGAATTATTAAGTGAATTGAATAAAAATTTTGAAGAAGTAGTAAATAGCTGGAAAGTTGCTGATACAAAATTATCATTGTCATTAAGTTCAGGAGTGGATTCACAATTATTGAGTACTTATTTTAAAGATAGCAATATTTTAGTAAAACACTTTCATATTAAAGAGGTGGAAAAAGAAAAAAAAATTCCCAAGGGTAGTGTAATAATTAAACCTAATTTAAAAAAAACTATTCAGCTAATAGATAATATAACCAAAGATAGTTTAAATATTTTTGCTTTTGCTCACTCAAGTTCTACATCACTTTTACAAATTTATGATAAAATCAAAAAAAATAATTATAAAGTTGTATTTACTGGAGAGGGTGCAGATGAACTATTTGGAGGATATTCCAGATATAAGAAACAATTAAGAATTATAAAAGATGATAAATTAAGTTTTGCTGATTCATGCATAAAGTTACATTCAAAAGAAATAAATAATTTTTCTTATATTTTAAAAAATAAAAATTATAAAACAAATAAAATTTTAAAGAAAAAAATTTCATCAATTAATCTAAGTAGTCAACAAAATGAAAATAAACTTTTAGAGTATGATCAAATGACCTATATACCATCAATTATTCAAAGGCATGATATTATTGGTATGTACAATAGTTTAGAGGTAAGACCTCCATTTCTTGACTACCAATTATCAAGGTTTGCAAACAATCTACATCCTAAACATAAATTAAATTCAACAAAGAAAAGTAAGATCATTTTATATAATTTGTTTAATAAAAAAACTAAAAAAAAAATTCATAAAAAAAAACTTGGGTCCCCCACTTATTTTAAACAAATACTAAAAAATAAAAAAGAATTAAATAAATTTAAAAGAGCAATTGATTGCAAGGAGTTAGCTAGGTTCTTCGATGTAGGAAGAATGAAGGAATTGATAGACAGTCCTAAAACAAGTCTTATTTTTTTATGGAGGCTTTACATAATCTCTAAAATGATAAATAATTTCAAAATATAATGAAAAAAAAAATCTTAGTTGCTGGTTTCGAGAAAAAACAATTATTATTTTTGAAAAAAAATAATAGGAAAATAGAATTCCACATATACAAGAAAGACCAAAAAAAAATAATTTCAAATGTTGATGCATTTATCTCAATCACAAGAAGAAGTTTTGAAGATTTTTACTACAATGACTTATACAAATATAAGTCTTCTATTTCATGGATCCATATTGCTGGAGCAGGTATTGATAAATATTTTAAAAGTAAAAATGAAATTAATTCAAAATGTATTGTAACCCATGCTAAAATTATTCAAGGCCCACAAGTAGCAGATCATGCCATGGCTTTATTGTTAAGCTTAACTAGAAATATAAATTTAATTGTTAAAAATGGTCCTTTTTATAAATTTAAGAATAGACCGATAGAATTGAGAGGTAAAAAAGCACTTATCGTAGGCTATGGAGGCGTAGGTAGATGTCTAGCTGAAAGAGCAAAAGGTTTTGGTATAGATATTGATGTAATAGACAAAAAATATTCACCGATATCAAATTTGGTAAGTCATTTTTATCTAATTGAAGAATATAAAAAAGCTCTAAAAGATAAAGACATAATTTTTTACACCTTACCACTTACAGCTGAAACTGAAAAAATATTTAATAAAAAAACAATTAAATTTATTAAAAAAAATACTTTTATAATTAATGTTTGCAGGGGCAATGTAATTTGTTACGAAACACTTTATAAATATCTAAAAAATAATTATTTGAGAGGCGCAGGGAGTGATGTTCTAGATGTTGAGCCAATAAAAAAAAATAATAAACTTCTCAAGCTTTCTAATTTTGTATACACGCCACATCTTGCCGGCATATCTGATCAATTACCAAAAAGAATCTTCAAACTTATAACTGATAATATTAATAGGTTTGCTAATAATAATGAGTTAATCAATCAAGCAAATATTAAAAACGGCTATTAATTTTTTTACAACGTATAAGCTCATATATTTGAATGCAAAATTTAGTTAGCATATATAACACTAGAAAGGAGTAAAGATATAATGTCAATTTATAATAAAAAAAACGTAGAGATGTATGACGAATTATATAAAAAAGGACACGATCATGAATATCCAAATTTAGATGCAGTAAGACTTATTGCTAAATATTTTACAAACAAAAATTCAAATGTTTTAGATTT
>CAJQTN010000046.1 GCA_905620505.1 uncultured Pelagibacteraceae bacterium | reverse complement strand
ACAAGTTTAAAAAAATTTGAAGATACAAAAGTTTTAATTTTAGGTGGGAACAGCTTTATAGCTACTTATATACAATTAGCCTTAAGTTCAATTAAGTGTAAAATTACCTCCATTTCGTTAAATAGCCCTAAAGGTCTCTTTAAATCAATCTATAATAAAAAAAAAATTAAATTTATTAAAATGGATTTAACAAATGAAAAAAGTGTTAAAATAATTTTAAAAAAAAAATTTAATTTTATTTTTCATTGCGCGAGTTATGGGCAACCAAAAAAATGGCAAGGTAATGAATTAAAAACAGTAAATTTAAATATAAATTTACTAAAATTAATTTTAGATCATTCTGTTAAATTTAAATCAAAAATTTTGTATTTAAGTTCTGCTGCAGTATACAAAATCCCAAAAAATAAAAAAATTTTAAATGAAAATTCTCCTCTAGGAATAGGCCAATTTCCCGGAGAAATAATGTATGCAAACTCTAAAATAATTGGAGAACAACTGTGTAAAATCTATAAGAAAAAATATAAGTCATGTGTGTTTATTGCTAGGCCATCTCACACCTATGGACCAGGACAAGACTTTAAAGATCAAAGGTTTATTCCACAAGTCTTAAAAAGGGCTTTGGCTGAAAAAAAAATTTACATTTACGATAAAGGCAAATCTATAAGAACCTGGAGCTATATTGCCGATACAACTATCATGTTGCTAAATATAGTCCAATACGGTAAATCTTTAATCTACAATGTATCCGGCGAGAGTCATAAATCGTTCTATGAAATTACTCAATACATTTCAAAAAATTTTAATAACATGCCAATAAAAATAAAGCAAAGAAAATTAAACTATTCAAACCCTAAAAAAACAGTGCTCAAAATTTCTTCTAAAAAATATCATCAAGAGTTCTCACATAAAAAACAAATTAATTTTTTAATAGGTTTAAAAAATTTAATAAATTGGAATCGAGAATGGCAAAAATTAAAGTAGCAGATTACATAATTGATTTTTATGCTAAAATAGGAGTTGATAAAATCTTTGTTGTATACGGAGCTGCAAACGGACATTTAATAGATGCTTTTTCAAGAAATAAAAAAACAGATTATGTTGCGGTTCTTCATGAACAAGCAGGAGGATTTGCAGCAGAAGGTTACGCTAAAGTAAAAGGAAATAAAATTCCAGGCGTCGCAATTGCAACTAGTGGGCCTGGAGGAATGAATTTTGTAACACCTGCTGGTAATTGTTTTTATGACTCAGTTCCAGTAGTATTTATTACCGGACAGGTTAATTCAAATTTTTTAAGACCAGATCCTTCCGTAAGGCAAATAGGCTTTCAGGAAGCGGATATGTGTTCTATATTTAAGTCAATTACTAAATACACAAAACTTGTGCTCGATCCTAGTTCAATTAAATATGAACTTGAGTATTCTCTGTATTTAGCAACCAATGGAAGGCCAGGGCCAGTATTACTCGATATACCGGTAAATATTCAAAGTGCTGAAATAGATCCGGATAAATTGGATGGGTTTAAAGTACCTACATCAGATATTAACGCAATTAGCTCAGACCAGTTAGATTCAAAACTTGAAAAACTTTTTTTAGATATACAAAAATCTACTAGGCCAGTATTTTTAATTGGAGGAGGAGTGAAAAGTGCGGAAGCTATAGATGAACTTCATGAACTAGGTAATATTCTAGAAATTCCTATGTTTCCAACATGGAACGCCTTAGATGTTGTTACTAGTGATTACAAACATTATTGCGGACGTGTTGGAACATACGGCGGAGCAGGAAGAAATTTTGGTATTCAGAATTCGGACTTATTAATTTCAATTGGATCAAGGGTATCTGGGAGAATAACTGGAGGAAATGTGAAAACTTTTGCAAGAGAAGCAAAAAAATATATGATTGACGTTGATCCGGGCGTTTTAAAAAAAGAATTTCAACAAGTTCCATTTGATGAAAATATTAATTGTGATGCTAAAATATTTATTAATTCTTTTAAAGATTATTTGATTAAAAAAAAATATAAAACTGAGACAAAAAAAAATGTCTGGTTAAAAAAATGTCTTGAATGGAAAAAAACTTATGATCCTGTAAAACAACACTACTATAAAAATACAAATATAGTTCAACCCTATGTATTCATAAGAGAACTTTCAAAAAAAATGAAAAAAAATGATATATTTGTCGCCGATTGTGGTGGTAATATTGTGACCTGTAATCATAGTTTCGAAACTCAAAAAGGACAAAGATATTTTACAAATAATGGCAATTCTCCTATGGGCTTTTCTTTCTCAGGAGCAATTGGGGCATTTTTTGCTGACCCCAGTAGAAAAATAGTTTGTGTTATTGGTGATGGTGGAATGAATATGAATATTCAGGAGCTACAAACTATAAAAAACTATAAAATTAAAATAAAAACAATAATTTTAAATAATCATATCTACGGAATAACAAAGGCTTTTCAAGAAACAAATTTTGACGGACAATCAGAGGCATGTGGACCAATAGGCTATTCACCACCTGATTTCATAGAAATTTCAAAAGCGTATGGAATGAAAACTTTAACAATTAATAATAATTCAGAAATTGAAGAAAAAATAAATGAGTTACTTATGTCAGATGAATCTATTGTTGTGGATGTTAATTGCCACGAGTACCATACTTATGAACCAAGAGTTATAGGCTGGTCAACGCCTATAGAACAGATGTTTCCATATATTGATAAAAAAGAATTTAGAGAAAATATGTATATAGAGCCAACAGATGGGTGGGAAAATCCAACAATGCCAAAAAATCTTAAAAAAGATGATAGCGGTAGTGCTTAGAGTATTTTTATTCTTTATCTGGTGGGTCTGATAACTGAGACTAAGTAACTTGAGAATATTAACGGTCTAGTCTCTTAATAATTACAGCAGTGATTATAATATCTCCTCCAACAAATACACTAGGTAATTTTATGTATTCCTAGAACATGCCTACGACTATTAATAACAATAAAGATAAAATTATAGGTAAATATTTTTTCATTAAAAACTTACTTATAGTTTTTTATGTCTTTGATTACGTACTGATCTCTTCCTTTTGTTTGTTCAAAAATTCTTGCTAAATAGATTCCTATTACTCCTAAAGTAAATAACAACATTCCAGAAAAAAAAGATATGGCAATTATTATACTAGTTGATCCAGGGACTGCCAGTCCGTTGATCTTTAAGCATAAAGCATAAATTATTAAAAGTATTGATATTAAAAGTGAAACAAAACCCAAGTATATTCCAATATAAAGTGGTTTTAGAGAATAGCTTGTTACTCCATTTATAAAATCTCCTGCAGGACCTGCAGACAATAATGGCATTTTAGATTCTCCGGCCGACCTTGCTTGTCGTTCATATTTACAAAAAGTTTGTTTAAATCCTACCCAAACTGACAAACCTCTAACGTATGGCCTAAATTCTTTTTGTTTTAATATTTTATCTAATGCTTTTCTTGAAATAAGTTTGTAATCACCGGCTTCTATGGGTAAATTTATGTCAGAAAGAATATTAATTATATGGTAAGCAATTTTAGTAACTAACATCCTGAATTTTGACTCTCCATGCCTTTTTGTTCTGACAGTATGAACAATATCAAAACCTTCTTCATGCCTTTTAATCAGCTCTGGTATTAGCTCTGGCGGGTCTTGTAAGTCTGTGTGCAGATATACTATAGCGTCGCCTTTAGCATCCCTAAAACCTGCTAGCACGCAAGGATCCACACCAAAATTTCTACTCATGTTAATTATTCTAATAGGATATTTTTTTTGCAATTCAAGTAAAATTTTTTCTGAATTATCATTAGAATCATCATTTACGAAAATTAATTCATATTTCCAGTTTAATGATTTTTTTACACTAAGATCGACTCTTTCAATCAATTCCTTGAGATTACCTTCTTCATTCCTGAATGAAAAAACAATAGACAAAAGTTTCATATTTACTCTAAAATTAATTAGTTAATTACAATATATTTACACTAAAATTCGTTGAAAATAATAATTATTAACCTATATTCCAAATATGAAAAAATTCAATTGGCCATTAATGAGTAATAATATCACCCAGAATGATAAAGAAATTTTAATTAAATTTATCAAATCATCAGATAAATTTACTAACGGAGAAAAAGTAAAACAATTTGAAAAGAAATGGTCTCAATGGCTAGGGGTGAAGTATAGCACATTTGTAAATTCTGGAGCTTCTGCAAATTTAGTTTCTTTAAAAATTCTTTCAGAGTTGGAAAAAAATAAAAGTGAAGTGATTGTTCCTGCGTTTACTTGGAGTTCAGATGTGGTGTCTATAATTAATTCTGGATTTAAACCTATTTTTGTTGATATCAATTTAAAAAATTTAGCTCTAGATGAAGAATCTGTAAAGAAAAAAATAAACAAAAAAACCGCTGCTATTTTTTTAACGCATGCTATGGGTTTTGTGGGTTTATCAAAAAATTTTCTTAATTATATAAATAAAAAAAAAATATTTCTTATTGAAGATACTTGTGAATCACATGGAATAAATTTAAATGGGAAAAAAGGTGGCACCTTAGGTCAGATCTCAAATTTTTCTTTTTACTATGCTCATCATATGTCAACAATTGAAGGTGGGATGATATGTACTAACTCTAAAGAAATAGACAGTCTAGCTAAGATGAAGCGAGGACATGGCCTTTTAAGAGATTCACAAAATCAAAAGCTAATTAATAATGTTAAATCTGCTTACAAGGATCTTAATAGTGACTTTATATTTTTTACTGAAGGATTTAACGTTCGAAATACTGAGCTTTCAGCTGTTATAGGTATTGAGCAGCTTAAAAGATTAGATGCAAATATAAGATCTAGAAATAAAAATCATGAACTTTTTTTAAAACATTTAAGAAAAGATATTTTTTTTACTGATTTTGATTTAAAGGGATCCAGTAATTATGCTCTGCATTTAATATTAAAGAAAAAAAACAAAAATCTTTTTAAAAAAATTATATTGGCATTAAAATCAAATTCTATTGAATATAGAATTGGAAGTGCAGGAGGTGGAAATCAACTCCGGCAACCCTACTTAAAAAGTATAAAAAAAAAATATAATTTAAAAAATTTTACTAACACAGAACACATGCACTTTTATTCTTTATACGTAGGAAATTATCCTGATCTTGAAAGAAATAAAATTATTAAACTTTGTAAGGTTATGGATAAAATTAATTTATAATAATTATGCTTATCTATACGGATAAAAAATTAAAAGAAATTAAGTATTTTAAAATAAATACTTTTACTGATTTTAGAGGGGAAATATGGACTTTTTGGGAAAAGAAATATTTTAAACATATTAATTTTAATTTAGATAAATTTACGACTTCTAAAAAAAATGTACTAAGAGGATTTCATGGTGATAAAAAATCTTGGAGACTTGTAACTTGTGTTAAAGGTGAGATACTTAATGTTATAGTTGATTTTAGGCCTGATTCAAAAAATTATCTCAAATGTACTGCATTTAAAATGAATGAAAAAAACAAAACCTCAGTATTGATTCCACCTATGTTTTTGAATTCTTGGTTATGTTTATCAAAAGAAGCTTTGTATGCTTATAAGTGGTCATTTAAAGGAAGATATGTAGATTCAAAAGATCAAATATCAGTTAAATGGAACCATCCACAAATCAATTATAGGTGGCCTATTAAAAATCCTATCTTGTCTAAAAGAGATAAATAATTAAATCTAAAAAATATGCAATTATTAAATCACTATGAAAAAAATAAGCAGTAATATTATTGTAAAAAATACAGTCAAAGATGATAGTGGTAGCGCCTAGATTTTTTATTTCTTTATCTGAGCTTTTTTTGCTCTAAGGTTTTAAATATTACGGCTGCTACAATTATACTACCCCCAATAAATACACTCATTGGTGGGATTTCACTTCGAAACAACCAAACCCAAAAAGGCCCAAGCAGGGTTTCGGTTAACATCAGCAAACCTACGGTGACAGCCGGTGTAGACCTCGTACCTATAACTATACAAATAAAACCAAAAGCATGCTGAAAAGCACCTAAAACAAAACTAATCAATAGATCGTGAGGAGTAATAATAATAGTTTTAGACATAAAAAATCCAATTATTATTATTATTGTTCCTCCGTAAAAAAGAGCAGGAACTAAATCAAGTTTTGTAAATTTACGAATTAACAATATGAGAAAAGCAAAATTAATAGGTATGAACAAAGCCACAAGATTGCCAAATAGAGAACCAGTGCCTAGCGACCCTTTAATCATCACGGTTATACCGATCATAGCTAAAATAATTGAAAATAATGTTTTTAGACTTATTTTTTCCCTTAAAAATAAATAACCGAATACAGCCAACCAAATTGTTTGAGTGCTAATGATAAATAAAACATTTGCTACTGTAGTTTGTGTCATTGAAATTATGTAGGCAATAAAACCAAGTGACATGGCAAAGCCACCTAAAATACCTGGGAATCCAGATTTCTTTATCACTGATATGGCTTCATTTTTATATATGCTGTAAATAAAAATAATTAATGTAATAGTAAAAAAAAAAGCACGCCAAAATAAAATTTGCCAAATATCAGCACCATCGAACTCTCTTACCAAGAGTCCACCCCAACTTAAAAAAAAAGCTCCCATTAAAATAAGCACAAAGCCTGGAATTTTATAAATAGATTTCATTTAAAATTTTTTTAAAATTCTATTAAAGTAATAATTCAAAGTAATTGATCTAATAATCATAAAAAATAATAATGATAACCACAACCCATGATTACCAAAATTATTAACTAAAAAATGTGAAGAAGAAATAAAAATTATGACAGATAATATCATTCCATTTCTCATTTCAGCTGTTTGAGAGGCTCCAATAAAAATACCATCAAATTGATAACAAATAGAAGCTACCGGGGGGATAATAAGAATCCAAATAATATAATCAAAAGTTAAAAATCTTAAGTAGTCTAAATCAGTTAATTCATTAATAATATATCTAAAAGTAAATAAATAAATTAATGAAATAATTAAACCAGAAAAAATACTTAATTGAAAAGAATTATTCACAGCTTCAAGAAAAGATTTTTTAGCTCCTCTTCCAATAGTATACCCTACAACAGCCTCTGTGGAGAAGGCATAAGCATCCAAAAAAAAAGAAGCTAACATAATAAATTGTACCAATAGAGTGTTTACAGCTAGATAGTTTTCGCCAAGTTTAGAGCCTTGGTAAGTTACCCATAAAAATGAAAAAGTTAAACAAATAGTTCTTATAAAAATATCAGAATTAATATTGAGCAGCTTAAATAATTTTGCAGTATTAAATATTTTATTATAAGTTAGTGAAACTGTAATTTTATTTCTTAATAAAAAAAAGCTAAATATTAAAAAAATTATAACAGTGGTGTATGCCGCAATGGTAGTACCTGCTGCAACACCAAAAATTTCTAGGTCAAAATGAATTACAAATATTGCACTTAAAATAACATTTCCAAAACAGAAGATTGATATCATTATGCTGGAAATAAATGTTTTCTGAAGTCCTAAATATAATCCTGCAAGAACATAAAGAACAAGTTCTGCTGGTGCAGATAATATTCTAATTGAGATGTATTTATTGATTAAAGCCTGTGTCTCTACTGAAGTTTTAAAAAAATGTTCTGTTAAAAGTAAAATAGGTTCTTTAAAAAATACTATGATTAAACCGATAAATAATGCCAAAATTATATTTCTAATAAACACTAGAGTAATTTCAGTATAATTTTTTCGACCTAATGCTTGAGATATAAGACCAACTGTACCCATACGTAAAAAACCAAAGCTACAAAAAATCATCGTTATGATTGAGGTTGCTATACTGATTGCCGCCAAATATTTCTCATTGCTTAAATGTCCCATTAAGCCTGTATCTACTAAGCCCACAAATGGTATGGCTATATTGGCGAAAAACAGAGGTATAGATAATCTGAATAAATAAGATTTAGAAGTGTTTGAAGAGATGTTCATATTGAGTTATAGGTTGTTTTTATACCTTGTTTTTTTACAATTAAATAATATAAATATTTACAGATGTTTTTAGAACAATCAATTATTTTACTACAAATTATCTTTATCGACATAGTAATGGCTGCGGATAATGCAATTATTATTGGTTTGGTAGCGGCAGGATATGCTGAAAAAAATAGAAAGAAGATAATTGCATTTGGTGTTGCTGCGGCTTTTGTCTTTAGAATATTTTTTGCTTTAAGCGCTACTTATTTACTTGCCTTTGCTTGGATCAAAATTTTTGGAGGTATTTTATTAATTTGGGTAATTTACAATCTAAGAAAAGATTTATTTGAAATTAAGAAAGTAAAATCACCACGCTTAAAATCAAAAGAGTCTACTTCATTCAGTAGTGGAGTTTACAAAGTTCTTATTGCAGATATTACATTAAGTTTAGACAATGTCTTAGGAGTGGCAGGAGCCGCTAAACAACATTACTACTTATTAATTATTGGTTTATTACTTTCTGTAGTTTTAATTGGAACATTGGCATCTTATTTTGCTAATTATATAAAAGAACACGTTTGGTTAGGATGGGTGGGTATTGGAGTAATTCTAATAGTAGCTCTACAGCTTATTATTGGTGGTTTAGCTTCTGAGGGTATTGGAATCATTACCATTAATGAAAATTTTAGATTCATGTTCCATGTATGAAAGATTTCTGTATTGTTGGTAGTGGTATAGCTGGTTCAACAATAGCAAATTTATTATCTAAAAAATACTCAGTTGAAATATTTGATAAGGCCAGAGGCCCTGGCGGAAGAGCGTCGAACAGGAGGTACAAGGCCAATGAGAGCTTTGATCATGGTCTTCAATATGTATCACCTAGGTCGAAAGAATTTAAAAAATTTATAATAAGTTTAAAAAAAAAAAAAATTATTACAGAATGGCCTGGTAATCACATTGATTTAACCTTTAAAAAAAAAAATCATACGATAAAATATATTGGCACAAAGAGTAATAATGATTTTTCCAAACACTTAATAAATAAAATTCAATCCAATTATCTTTCTGAAGTAACAAACATAGAGTTTAACTCTAAATTCTGGGTAATTACGTTAAATAACAAGGATAAAGTTTATTTTAAAAATATAGTGCTAACATGCCCATTTCCTCAATTATCAAAATTAAGTTCTAAATATTTAGATAAAAAGATACTTAATCTTAAGCTTAAAATGATTCCCAATATTACGGTTATGGTTGCTTACAAAAACTATAAACAAATTCCTGTAAGTTCTATTAAATTTAATGATCAAACTATAGCTTGGGCAAGTCATGAAAATAGTAAAAATAGATTTAGATCTAACCAGAGTTTGTGGACAATACAATGTACAGAAAGATTTTCAAAAAAGATTATTAATTTATTTAAGAAAGAAAAAAAAAAATATCAGGGTTTAATACTTAAGAAATTTGAAGAATTAACTGGCTATCAAATCAAGAATATTGCTTTTCAGAACATACATGGCTGGAAATATGCCTATAATAAAATAAATACTGGGGTCCCATCTGTTTGGTATGGTAAAAAAAAACTAGGTGTCTGTGCTGATTGGTTTATGGGTTCTAAAGCTGAAGATTCTTGGTTGAGCGCTAATTCACTTTATAAAGAAATAAAAAAAAACCCACCTAAATAAATAGATGGGTTTAATTTTTAAACTCTTAGATACTAACTAAAAGCTTTTTGCTAAAGATAGTCTTACACCTTTAGTATCTGCGTCACCCGTGATAGTGCTTGAGTTTGCATTAACTGAGTTACCAACAGATTGTATTGAGAAACTATCATATGAAGTTTGTTCATACGCTATTTTCCACAACGTACCAGCTGCAGTGTTTCCTTTGAAACCTATACCTAAGTTAGTTCCATTCAAACTAAGATTATCAGTATATGAACTAGATGCATCACCATCAGATGTAGTTACGACATCGATATCCATGCTTGAGAAACCAGCTCTCACATATAAAGCCCCATACATTGGCGCTTCAAAATAAACTGTCGAGAAGTTATTCGCATCAGCACTTGCTGTTCTAATGACTGAGTTAGCTAAAGTAGCTTTACTAGCAGTATTTGATAGCTCAGTGTCTGTTCTTGATAGACTACCAGATATGTCGGCTGTTCCTGGAGTATATTCAAATCCAAAAGTCATTGGCCAGCTAGTATCACTAGTGAATTCAGCAAATAGTGAACCAGTTACTGTGTCTGCGCTTACAGATTTGTTTCTTACCGATGTATCCGTTACGTTAGCTCCTGTTGCAGTAAGTTTATCTGTTTCAGTACCAGACGCTTCTACGTCTAAAAGTGAAGCAGTTATACCGACAGAAACAGTACCAGCGAAAACATTTGAACTAAATGCTACGATAGTCATCGCAGTTATTAGTAAGTTTCTTAATTTGATCATTGTTTTATCCTTCTTTATTATTGTTGTTTGTTATTTTTCGAAAATTAACTTCACCACTATTAAACAAAAAAGTTTAGTTGTGAAAGGTAAAGATTACCGCTAAAAATATCAAATTTTTCATTTTTGGCGTAAAAATCAACTAAATAGTGACAAATATGTCATAATTATAAATTTTTTTATGACTTAAAATATCAGAATAAAAAATGATTAAAGTATTAATTTGCGATTCCCTATAGCTATTTATGTAGTTTTTTTATTGTTAGCTTGATGTTTTTTCTTAAGAAAAAAGGCAGAATAAAACCAACGAAAGTAATAGTCCAGATAACGATAGATACATTTGAAGATATCAGCATGAACCAATCTCCATCGTGAATAGTCATTGCTCTTCTAAGGTTCGACTCCATGTGCTCACCTAAAATAACACCCATGATAATAGGAACTAAAGGAATGTCTAGTTTTCTGAGTAACCAACCTAATAAGCCAAACATTACCATAATAATTAAGTCAAAACTTGATCCTGAAATTCCATAAATTCCAACAAAAGAAATCATGGCAACCACTGGCATAAGATATTTTGACGGAATTAATAAGATTTTTGAAAAGTACTTAACTAGAGGAATATTCAAAATTAGTAAAACTATATTGCCTATAAATAAAGCTGCAATTAAACCCCATACAACATCTGGATTTTGTTTGAATAAAAGAGGGCCTGGTGTAACATCTAGTGTCATTAACATAGCTAGTAAAACAGCTGTAGTTCCTGAGCCCGGAACGCCAAGAGCAAGCATTGGGACTAGAGCTCCGCCAGCTGCAGCATTATTTCCTGCCTCTGGAGCGGCTACACCCCTTTCATCACCTTTGCCAAAAGTATCGTTTTTATTAGAAATTTTTTTTTCAAATGTATAGGCCACGAAAGATCCAAGTGAAGCTCCTGCACCCGGTAATATTCCTGACAGAAATCCTAAAAAAGTACCTCTAAACATTGCAGGTACAATTTTTTTCACAATTTTAAGTTTAGGTATAATGTTTCCAATTATAATCTTTTTTTCTTCATTGAGTTTTTTTAGGTTAGTGTTCTCTATAAAAACAAATACTTCAGAAACTGCGAACAATCCTACAATTACAACTAAAAAATCTATTCCATCATAAAGTTCGATTATTTCGTAGCTCATTCTTGGAACTCCTGTTTGATGATCGACACCAATAGTTGCAATGCCTAATCCTAAACAAGATGCTAGCACTGTCTTAGCTTGGTTTTTTGAGGCGACACCACCAAGTGTGGCAAAGGCCATAACAAACAAAGCAAAGTATTCAACTGGTCCAAATAATAGGGCAACTTTTACAAGTTGCGGTGCTAGTAAAACTAAACCAATTGTTGCGAACATTGCACCAAAGAAAGATGCAAGCCCTGTAAGTGTTAAGGCCTCACCTGCTCTTCCTTGTTTAGTCATTGGATAGCCATCGAGACAGGTCATCATAGCTGGCTCATCACCTGGTATATTTAAAAGGATAGAAGAAATTCTCCCTCCATACATTGCTCCATAATAAACACTTGCTAATAAAATCATTGATGAAGCAGGCGAAAGTCCTAAAGAAAAAGATAAAGGAATTAAAATAGCTACTCCATTTGCAGGTCCTAAACCTGGCAATGCTCCAAAAATTGTACCTAAAATACATCCTATTAATGCTAGTGTGAAGTTTTCTAATGTTAAAGCTACTCTGAAACCATCTATTAAAAAATTAAGTGTTTCCATTAAAATCCAAAAGGTCCAGTTGCAAGAGATAAACCTAGTATTTTTCTAAATAAAATAAAAATTGTAACTGATATAATTAAACCCGCAGTATAAGCTGATGATAGTTTGGCTCCCAGTCTCCAAGAAATAAAACTTGAAGCAAAAAATGTTGAAAAAACAAATCCTATTACAGGTAAAAAAATAGCGTACATAATTAAAATTACTGCAGTCATTAAAATCTCAATTATTTTTCTAAATTCGGGCCATTTAGGTTTTATGTCAGGTTTAAAAATAAGAAATAAAGATGATGCTATTAAAAAAAAAGAGACGATATACGGGTACGTTTTTGGACCAATGTGATCTGAAATAAAACTTTCTTCCACAATGTAAGCGGAAAAAATATAAAAAAAAGTTAGTAAAAGTGTAAATACACCAAACACTCTATCGTTCATAAGAATTAATAGCGCCTCTTATGAGGCGCTAAAATTTAATTGATTTATTTGATAATACCGATTTGTTTAGAAATAGTTTGAATTGAAGCAACTGAATTAGCAACAAAAGCTTCAAACGCTTTTCCTGATAAATCTAACGGTGCTAAACCATTTTTAGCCATTGTTTTTTTCCATTGTGGTGTATCGTACATTTTTTTAATTGCGCCAGCCCAAAAATTATAAGCATCATCGCTCATTCCTTTTGGAACATAGAAACCTCTCCAATTAGCTCCTACAACATTTACACCCTGTTCTTTGGCAGTGTAAAATTTAGAAAAATCACCTGGTAGTCTCTTAGGCGAAAGTACAGCTATGATCTTTATATCTCCTGCATCAACAAAACCTTTGATTTCAGAAACATCACCTGTAAAAATTTGAACATTTCCAGCAAGTAATTGAGTTACAGCATCTCCACCACCATCAAAAGAAACGTATTTAATTTTACGAACATTTGATATTCCGTATTCTTTTGCGGCCATTAAAACTTTAAGATGATCCCATCCACCTACGGCAGATCCACCGCCAATGACCCATTTTTTAGGTTTTGTTTTAAGATTTTCTAAAAGTTCTCCTAATGTTACAACATCTGAATCTCCAGCTACTGCGATAACACCGTAATCAGCGCCAATAGTTCCAACCCATTTAACTTGATCCATTGAATTTCCTGGATAAGCACCTTGAGCAAGTCTTGTTGCTGTTGCTGCTGAAGCTGCAACGATTAATGAATCGTCTGAACCTCTTTTATTAACTACTTCAGCGAAAGCTTTACCGCCACCGCCTCCAGCCATATTTGTAACTTCTAAAGAACCATTAATTATACTTAAATCTTGAAGTGCTTTACCGACTGCTCTGCAAGTAAAATCCCAACCACCGCCAGCATTTGCTGGAGCTATACATTTAGTGTTGTTTGGCTCAAATGAGAAGCTCGTTACTGTTGAAAATAAAAATAAAGATAAAACTAATGTTATCTTTGATATAAATTTGAACATTTTTCCTCCAATATATTGTTTTTAATTTGAGGGTATTTCAACTCAATCAAATAAAGGAGTCAAATGATTACGAGATAAAAGTTGTAATACAATTTGAAGTTGAATTAAAAAAGTTACTAAATAATCCTTACTAGATGTTATTTTTTTAAATGAAAGAAGAATATATTTTTGACTTAAAATTTGTAAATTTTATAAAACTTAAAAAATACCAGATTCAGAAAGTTTTTTAACTTTATTGCCTTTTTTTACTTCGATATGTAATTTTTGGATATCTCTCGAGCTTAATTTTTTTAAGTTTTGAACGTTCCTTAGAAATTTTCTTGATTCACTAATTGTAATAACGCCATCTGTTAAATTTTTGAATTTTTCAATATAATTAGATCTGGTAAAAGGTTTTCTACCATTTGGATGTGCGTCTGCTAAACCTAATTCATCTGAAATAATACTACCGTCATTCATTGTAACCACAACCTTACCTCCAAAACATTTTTGCCTTGGATCAGGATGGTGATATTTTTTAGTCCACTCGGGGTCTTCAAAAGTTTTTATTTTTCTCCAAAGTCCTACGGTACTTTTTCTTTTTGATCTCTCAGGTGTATAAGATTTAACGTGGTGCCAAGAACCATCTTCTAACGCGACCGCAAAAATATACATTATAGAGTGATCTAACGTCTCTCTGCTTGCGTTTGGATCCATTTTTTGCGGATCGTTTGCACCTGTTCCAATTACATTGTGAGTATGGTGGCTTGTGTATATTTCTATCGTTTTTATTTTTTCAATGTTTCCGACTCTTTTCTTCAAGCTTTTTGCTAAGTCAATTAGAGCTTGAGCTTGATATTCTGCTGAATGTTCTTTCGTGTAAGTTTCGAGAATAGCTTTTTTGGTTTCGTTTCTTTCAGGAAGTGACACCTTATATTCAGCATTTTTTCCCCCAAGTACATATGCAATCACGCTATCTTCACCTTCATAAATAGGACTTGGTGCACCTTCTCCTCTCATGCATCTGTCAACTGCCTCTATCGCAAGTTTGCCTGCGTGCGCCGGTGCAAAAGCTTTCCAACTAGAAATTTCACCTTTTCTTGATTGTCTTGTTGAGACCGTTGTGTGCAACGCTTGTTGAATAGATTGATAGACTACATCAATTGGTAAATTTAATAATGTTCCGATGCCCGCGGCAACACTTGGTCCAAGATGGGCAATATGATCTATCTTATGTTCGTGTAAACAGATTGACTTAACTAAATTAACTTGGACCTCATAACCTGTGATAATGCCACGAATTAAATTAGCACCATTACATTTCATTTGTTGAGCAACAGCTAAGATTGGTGGGATGTTGTCTCCGGGGTGAGAGTAATCGGCCGCAAGAAAAGTATCATGATAATCTAGTTCACGTACAGCTGTACCATTTGCCCAAGCTGCCCATTCACAATGAAATTTTTGTTTACCTTCTATGCCAAAAATAGTTGCACCATTTTTTCTTGGATGCGCTAAAGCCATTTCTCTAGCTGAGCTAACTGGTTTTCTGTGAAATGATGCGATAGCAACAGACGCGTTATCAATAATTCTATTAATCACCATATCAACAGCATCACCACTTGATTTGGATTTATCTGTAGCGATTTCTGCAATCTTCCAGGCTAATTGATCTTCTTTTTTTAAATTAGCAGATGATGGATGAACTTTAACTTTAATATCTCTCATGTTATTAGGTTAACATGTTTCGAAGAACAAACTGAAGTATCCCTCCATTTTTATAATATTCAACTTCGTTTTCAGTATCTATTCTACATAACAGTTGAACTTTTTTTATCGTGCCATCTATGTACTTAATTTCACATTCAACTTCTTGTCTCGGGTCAACCCCTTTTTCAATATTTGTAAAACTGAATAACTCTGAGCCTTTAATGTTTAATTTCTTCCGATCAAAACCTTCTTTAAATTGAAAGGGTAAAATGCCCATACCAACTAAATTTGACCTATGAATTCTCTCAAAACTTTCAGCTATAACTGCTTTAACACCTAAAAGTTTTGTCCCCTTAGCTGCCCAATCTCGTGAAGATCCAGTCCCATACTCTTTACCTGCAACAACTACTAAATCATTTCCTCTTTTTTTGTATTCTGTTGCGGCTTCGTAAACACTCATCACTTTATTGTCTGGAAATAAAGTTGTAACTCCGCCTTCAGTACCTGGGGCCATTTCGTTCTTTATTCTTATGTTACCAAAAGTTCCACGTATCATAACTTCGTGATTTCCCCTTCTTGCTCCATAAGAGTTAAAATCTTTTTCTTGCACTTGATGACTCATAAAATAATCACCTGTGGGACTATGTTTTTTAATGGTCCCGGCCGGAGAAATATGGTCTGTTGTGACTGAATCTGCTAAAACTAATAATGGTCTCGCATCTTTAATTTCAAAAAAACCTTCAGGTTCATCAGGTAAGTCTTCAAAAAAAGGTGGTCTTTTTACATAAGTCGATTCTTCATCCCAATTATAAATGCTACTATCAACCGTTTTAATTGAGCTCCATTCTTTAGATCCTTCTGAAACATTTGAATATCTATTAATAAACATTTCAGCATTTATTGAAGTTAAGATTAAATCTTGTATTTCTTTATTACTTGGCCAAATATCTTTTAAGAATACATCTTTTCCTGCTTGATCTTTTCCCAAAGGAGTTTTGTATAAATCAAAATGCATTGTACCGGCTAAAGCATAAGCAACAACCAATGGAGGAGATGCTAAATAATTAGCTTTAACGTCTGGGTTAATTCTGCCTTCAAAATTTCTATTGCCTGATAAAACTGAAACAGCATAAAGATTTTCTTTTTGTATGGCATTAGAAATATTTTTATTTAAAGGTCCTGAGTTTCCAATACAAGTAGTACAACCATATCCAACTAAATTAAATCCAAGTTGATCTAGGGGTTTGTTTAGTCCTGCCTTTTCCAAGTAATCAGTTACTACTTGAGATCCAGGTGCTAATGAAGTCTTAACCCATGGTTTTACTTTTAATCCTTTTTCAATAGCTTTTTTGGCTAATAAGCCAGCTCCAATTAAAACACTTGGATTGGAAGTGTTTGTGCAAGAAGTAATTGCAGCAATAACAATATCCCCATCTTTTATGCTAAAATCAGTTCCTTCAACTTTAGTTTCTATAGGTTTTTCTCTTTTAGTGTTTTCTTTTTGCACTTTTGCAAAAGCAGTTGATGCTTCCGTTAACAAAACTTTATCTTGTGGTCTTTTTGGTCCAGAAATACTTGGCACAACCGTACCTAGATCTAAAGAAAGTGTGTCTGTGAAGATCATATCATCACTCGCCCAAAAACCTTGAATCTTGGAATAGTGTTCAACTAAATCAATTGTGTTCTGATCTCTGCCTGAAAATTTTAAATATTTTAAAGTTTCTTCATCAACTGGAAAAAAACCACACGTCGCACCATATTCTGGTGCCATATTGGCAATAGTAGCTCTGTCAGCTAAAGTTAAATTTTTTAATCCTGCTCCATAAAATTCTACAAATTTTCCTACAACACCTTTCTTTCTAAGCATTTGAACAATCGTTAAAACTAAATCTGTTGCGGTTGTTCCTTCTGTAAGTTTTCCATTAATTTCAAAACCTACGACTTCTGGAATTAACATTGAAATAGGCTGACCGAGCATTGCGGCTTCAGCTTCAATGCCACCTACGCCCCAACCTAAAACTGACAAACCGTTTACCATTGTTGTGTGACTATCTGTTCCGACTAAAGTATCAGGATATGCGTAAATTTCACCGTCAAGTTCTGTCGACCAGACTACTTTAGATAAATATTCTAAATTTACTTGGTGACAAATTCCAGTACCGGGTGGAACTACCCTAAAGTTATTAAATGCTTTTTGACCCCACTTTAAAAAAGAATATCTTTCACCATTTCTTAAAAATTCTTGGGCTACATTTTTTGTGAACGAATCTTTAGTCGCATAAGCGTCTACCATTACTGAATGGTCAATCACCAGGTCGACTGTTGATAAAGGATTAATTTTTTTTGGATCTATATTTTTAGATTTTACCGCATCCCTCATTGCTGCTAAATCTGCAACAGCAGGAATGCCTGTATAATCTTGCATTAAAACTCTTGCTGGTCTGTAAGCAATCTCAGTATTTGAACTCTTGGTCTTTAACCATTCTTTTAAAGCAACTATCTGTTTTTTGTTTACAGTCAGGTCATCTTCATAACGTAGTAAATTTTCTAGTAAAACTTTAAGAGATTTTGGAAGTTTTGAAATACCCTCCAAACCATTTTGTTCTGCTTTTTTTAAATTAAATATTTTATAAGTTTTTGAAGAAACTTTAATTTCATCTAGAGATTGAAAAGTATTTTTACTTTTTTTTAGCATGGGCTATACATAAAACAAAATAACACAAACTATAAGTAAAAAAGACATTGAATAATTAAAAATCTTTATAAATTTTTCGTTTGTTGCAACTTTTCTCAGATATTTCCCAATCAAGACCCAAAAAGCCACACTAGTTATGGTTATGACAAACATTATAGATGTAACCCATATAGCGTCCCTTAAATAATTATTATTAGGATCAAGAAACGTTGAAACAATTAACATAGCGGTTAGTATTCCTTGAGGGTTAATCGTCTGAAGGAGTAGAGTGTCAACGAAAGTTATTGGTGCCTTAGTTGCTTTAGTTGATCGCATTTTTGTAAATGCGACTTTATAAGCAAGAAAGACTATGAAAATAGTCCCAAGAATCTTAACTATACTTTGTAAAATAGGAAACTGTTGAAATACAAAAATTAAACCAGATTCAAACATCACTAATATAAAAATCCATCCAAAACCAACACCAAAAATTAAAGGAATAGTTTTTATAAATCCAAAATTAAAACCAGAATGTGAAGCGATAATGTTGTTAGGGCCAGGTATGTAAGCGCCAGCTATACCAAAGAGTATTAGTGTAGTTAATTCAGGGTACATAATTTTAAAGATTTTTAAACTATTTTTTAAGCAATGTCTAAACCGTTATCTGCTTTTTGTGAGGGATGAACTAAAACAACTTTTCCATCTTTTTCTATAGCTCCTAGAATTAAAACTTCCGAAACTACTCCAGCAATATTTTTAGTTTGAAAATTGCACACACCTATTACTTGTTTGCCAATTAAACTTTCTTTGTTGTAGTAGTGGGTAATTTGAGCTGAAGATTGTTTAATTCCTACACCTTCACCAAAATCAACTTTTAAAACTAAAGAAGGCTTTCTAGCTTTTTCATTCTTTCTGACCTCAAGAATTGTGCCTAATTTTATTTGAACTTTTTTAAAGTCTTCGAATGTTATTTCCATTTTACCTCTTTCAAAAAAAAGGGGGCTTTCGCCCCCTTTTAAATTTTATCTATTTATAAATTATAATGGTGCGTATGAACCTTTAGAAAATTTATAAAAAATGTAAAGAGGATCTTTACTTGTAGCAATTACATCACCTTTTTTATTAAAGTTGATTTTACCGATAACAGTATCAAATTCTGTTGATCTCATTGCTTTCTTCACATCATTAGGTTTTGTAGATTTAGCTTTTGTTGCTGCTTGCTCAAATACTTGAAGAGCTGCATAAGAGTAAAGAACATAACCTTCTGGGTTTAAACCAGCATCTTCAAATCTTTTTACAACGGCTCTAGCACTGGCTTTACCTCTTGGATCTGGACCGAAAGTCATTAACGTACCTTCACCAGCATCACCCGTGATATTCCAATATTCCTGAGTAACTAAAGCATCTCCACTTATAATCTGAACATTCATGCTTTGATCTTTCATTTGTCTAGCCATCAAGCCTGCTTCAGCGTGGTACCCACCAATGTAAAGTACATCAATATTTTTTGATTTAAGTTTTGAAACCAAAGCTGAGTAATCTTTTTCACCCGCTGTGTATGCTTCATACAAAGCTGCTTTAAGACCATTTTTTTTCATATTTTTTCTAGTCTCGTCAGCTAAACCTTTTCCATATGCAGTTTTGTCATGGATAACGGCAACTTTTTTTCCTTTGTAATTATCAGCAATAAATTTACCAGCAACTTCACCTTGTTGATCGTCTCGACCACAAACTCTAAAAATGTGATCTGATTTTGCTTTATCAGTATAATTAGGATTTGTTGAAGCTGGAGTTACTTGAATTACACCTGCTTCTGAATAAACCGCTGAAGCTGGAATTGAAGAGCTAGAACAAAAATGTCCTGCAACGTACACTGCACCCATACCAACAAGTTTGTTTGCAATTGCAACAGCTTGTTTAGGATCACACGCGTCATCACCAATTACTAATTTTACTTTTTCTCCGTTTATTCCACCTTTTGCATTAACGTCTTTTTCCCACATCTCTGCACCGTATTTTAATTGCTCACCGAAAACAGCTAAGTCTCCAGTCATTGGTCCTGCGGAAGCTACAACAACTTCGGCTTTTACTGACATGGTACCAATCATTAAAAAAGCAGCTATCAAAGATATTGATTTTTTTAAATTTTTTAACATGTTTGTTTTTCCTCTGTGTTTATTAATTAATAACTGATTAAACATCAGTGATTGAAAATTGTAAATATATATTATGATTAGTTTGTGGTGCTAGAGTTGATTCTGGCCTCCGCCTTCTAGATAGGCAGCTTGTATATCTTGATTTTTTAGTAATTCTTGTCCGGTGCCTTGGATGGTGACTTTTCCATTAACTAGAACATATGCTCGGTCAGCTAGTTCAAGCGCTTTTTTGGCGTTCTGCTCAACTAAAAA
>CAJQTN010000045.1 GCA_905620505.1 uncultured Pelagibacteraceae bacterium | reverse complement strand
GTCCTTCTTTTCTCAGTTCCAAATCTAGATCGTAAGAAATATTATCACCACAAAAATAGGCAATATTTGAATTTTTATTAACTTTATCTGAAATCATTATTAAATTTTTTAAGGCATTTACTGTTCCTCCGGCAGAAATGGTATTCGCAAAACCTGATTGGCGTGCAATTTTTTCTGTAATTAACCCTACGCAAAAACAATATAAATTTTTATTTTTATTGGTTAGCTTAAGATTTCTAACTGCATTTGCACTTGTAAAAACAAAAGCATCAAAGTTATCTGGATTAATTAATTCTGTTTTCGTGGTAGCAATTTTTAAGGTTGGTAAATGAATAATTTTATGGCCATAATCAAAAAATTTTTCCATTAAATCTTCGGCATCCATTAATGGTCTTGTAATCAATATGTTCATTTTTTTTTAAAATTATTTCCTGCTTTTTTTAAAAGTTCTGTTCCTGCTATTTTTCCTAAACCTATTCCATCTTCTCTTTTACCTTTTATTTTGTAAATAAAATCTTGATTCCCGTTGTCAGAAAAAAGTTGCGTGGATAAAATAAGTTCATTATTTTTTATTGTTGCTAAACCACCGACTGCTGTATCGCAATCACCACTTAATGTTTTCAAAAGACTACGTTCTGCTAAAGCACATTGTTTTGTTTCTTCGTTATTAATTTTTTTTAAAAGTTTTATAATATTTGTGTCATCCCTTCGACATTGAGCAGCAATAATACCTTGCCCGACAGCAGGCAACATTTCTTCAGCTGAAAATATATACTTTATATTTTCTTCTAATTTTAATGTTTTAATTCCTGCTAAAGCAAGAACAATTCCGTCATACAAACCATCTTTTAGTTTTTGAATTCTCGTATCTATGTTACCTCTAATATTTTTAACTAAAATATCTTTGTTAATTAATTTCAATTGAAGGTCTCTTCTTCTAGAGCTAGAACCCATGATCCCATCTTTTAATTCTTTAAAATTTGAATGTTTAAAACTAACAAATACTTCTCTAGGATCATTTCTTTCAATATAAGCTGCGATGTTCAAAGATATTATTTCTTCAGAAGCCATATCTTTCAAAGAATGAACTGCTATATCTATTTTTTTTGTTAAGAGACTTTCTTCTATTTCTTTGCAAAACAAATTTTTTCCACCAATTTCAGATAATTTTTTGTCATGAAATATGTCTCCTGATGTTTTAATGCTGTGAATCTCAATATCGTCTTTGATTAACTTTGATTGTGTCTCAAGAATCAATCTTTTTACTTTAGCTGCATAAGCTAAGGAAAGTTTACTTCCACGAGCTCCAATTATAATTTTTTTCATTATTAATTTATATTTTAAAGAATTCTATTTTATACTATTCTTATATCGTGTTCATAATTTAATGAAAAAAAATATTATATTCCTGGGAATTGAAACTAGCTGTGATGAAACAGCAGCTGCAGTAATTCAAGAAAAAGAAGATGGCTCTGCTGAAATACTGTCAAATATTGTGTCTAGTCAAATTAAAGAACATGAAAAGTATGGAGGTGTAGTCCCTGAACTTGCTGCAAGAGCTCATGTGGAAAATATAGATTTTATTATTAATAAAGCATTAACGGATAGTAAATTAACTATTAAAGAAATAGACGGTGTGGCAGCAACAGCTGGCCCTGGTTTAATAGTTTGTCTAACTGTTGGTCTCAATATAGGAAAATCAATTGCTGCTTTTGCTGATAAGCCTTTCGTGGCTGTCAACCACCTTGAAGGTCATGCTTTGAGTCCTGGTTTAGAAAATAAATTACAGTTTCCATATTTACTTTTGTTAATTTCAGGAGGTCATTCACAATATCTCATAGTGAAAGATATTAATAATTATGAACAACTTGGAACAACAATTGATGATGCTTTAGGCGAAGCGTTTGATAAAACAGCTAAAATGTTAAACCTTGGATATCCAGGTGGTCCAAATATTGAAAAATTTTCAAAACTCGGTGATAAAAAGTTTTTTAAATTACCAGAACCTATTATTAATAGAGCAGGGTGTAATTTATCTTTTGCCGGTCTTAAGACTGCTGTGTTAAGAGAATCTAAAAATATCAATGAGAATCTTCAACTTAAATATAATCTTGCTGCCTCATTTCAACATACAGTTAATAAAATTTTATTAAAAAAAACTAAAGAGGCTATGAGACAATTTAGAAATAAAACTTTCCTAAAAGAGAAAATACCATTCATTATAGCTGGTGGTGTTGCTGCTAATCAATCTATAAGAGAAAATCTAATTATCGTTTGTAAAGAAATGAACTTTACACCACTTTTTCCTAATATAAAATTTTGCGGTGACAACGCTGCAATGATTGCTTGGGCGGGAATTAAGAGGTACAAAAAAAAGCTAATTGATAATTTAGATTTTGCCGCAAAATCAAGGTGGCCATTAGATCCATCTGCAAAATATTTAAAAGGTCCCGGGCTAAAACTTTAACTTAATCATTATTTAATTACTGTCTAAAATGGTTTTTTCCCTAGATAATCCAATTAATTACCATGATCTTGAAGAGTTAGTACAAGAATCTCAAAATCTATTATGCTATCATTTTCCCATAAAACGAATCACTTCGTTTTTATAAAAACAATAACTAATATGAGGGAGTACTTATGAAAATATTGTCAGGATTAAGCGCGACATTTGACAGCCTAACGAGAGTAATAATATCATTACTTGGTTTAGCTATCGTTGTTAGCCTATTAGGTGGAAATGTTCCATTTGTTGGTGGTGTTGCAGAAAATATCGTTGGACTTGTACAATCTTTAGGTGATGCAGGTATAGTTGGTTTAGTAGCCGCTATCATTATCTTAGGTTTTTACAAATAAGCTACAGTTAATAATTACCACCTTAGTTTTTTTAAACTAGGGTGGTAACTAAAATATAGAAAAAAATTATGATAAACTGGATCAACCAAATAAAATCTTACTTGAATAAATTTTTAGAGATAGCTGTTCTGTTATTAGCGGTTTCAGTTATTGCTGAGATAGTGTTTGGACCAAACGTTGCTTTCTTTGGTTCACAAGTAACTAATAACTTAATTGCTTTACTTAACAGTCTTGGCAATCAGGGTACCGCAGCAATAATAATAGTTTTAGCTGTTATATTTACTTACAGAAAATTACTAAAATAATTTACAAATTTTTAACTCATACGCACCTGTTCAATTAAAGGGTGGGTATGAGTAAAATGTGCTGAATAAATTAATAGTCCAGTATTTAATTTATTGTATTAAAATGTTACAACTTCAAAAAATAAATATTTATGA
>CAJQTN010000044.1 GCA_905620505.1 uncultured Pelagibacteraceae bacterium | reverse complement strand
CTTAATATTTCAAACCCAGTAGCTTTAACTCCTTCGGAAAATAGTTTTGCTAATTTTGAGGTTCTATTTGCTATTTGTAAAATACCTTTAGGGCCATGGTAAATTGCATATGCTGCAGAAATAATTGCAAGTAAAGCTTGAGCAGTACAAATATTGCTCGTTGCTTTGCCTCTTCTGATGTGCTGCTCACGGGTTTGAAGAGATAGTCTATAGGCTTTCTTTCCGTAACGGTCTACTGAAACACCAATAATACGACCTGGCATTGATCTTTTAAATTCTTCTTTAGTTGCAAAAAAAGCAGCGTGAGGTCCACCATAACCCATTGGGATTCCAAATCTCTGAGCACTACCAACGGCGATATCCGCTCCTAGTTCAGCTGGTGTTTTTAATTTAGCTAAGGATAGTAAGTCAGCAACTACGATGGCTTTGCCTCCTTTTTTGTGAATTTGGCTAATAGCTTCACTGGGATCAATAATATCACCAAGTGTTGCTGGATAAGGAAGAACACCACATATTAATTTTTTATTAACACTAGATAGATAATCTTTTTGATTTCCTATTAACAATTTTAATCCAAATGGTTCTGTTCTAGTTTTTATAAGATCAATAGTTTGTGGGTTACAATCACTAGACACAAAAACATGATCTGATTCGTTTTTATCAATACGATGGCATAGTCCAACCGCTTCAGCGACAGCTGTTGACTCGTCTAGTAATGAAGCATTTGCAATATCCATACCTGTCAGATCAGTTATAACTTGTTGAAAATTCAATAACATTTCCAAACGACCTTGAGCCACTTCGGGCTGATATGGGGTGTATGAAGTATACCACCCTGGATTTTCTAAAATATTTCTTAAAATAACATTAGGTGTGAAAGTATTGTAATAACCCATACCAATAAAATTCTTAAAAATTTCATTCTTCTTTGAAATAGACTTTAATTTTTTTAAAGCGTCATTTTCAGAAATTGGTTCATCAACTTTAAGTTCTTCATCTAAAAGGATTTTTTTAGGAACAGTATTCTTCATCAAATCATCTAATGATTTAGCACCAACTGTCTGAAGCATTATCTCCTGATCCCTTTGTGAAGGACCAATATGTCTTGCTAAAAACTCTTTTGAATTATCGTCAATCATCTAATTTGGGTTTTCTGCTGTAAATTTATCATAATCCGATTTAGTCATTAAATTATCTAATTCAGAACTATCTTTTATTTTTATTTTGAAAAACCAGCTTGCTCCTTCAGGATCGGAATTAACACTAGATGGATCATCGACTATCAATTTGTTGCCTTCTATCACTTCACCAGAGATAGGTGAATAAACATCGCTAGCTGCTTTTGTTGATTCAACTACAGCTGCTTGATTATTTTGTTCAATTGCTTTTCCTATTTCAGGCACCTCAACAAACACAATATCCCCTAACATTTCAGTTGCGTGTTTTGTTATACCAACTGTTGCTACATCTCCATCTACCGACACCCACTCATGTTTTTTGGAAAATTTTTTTTCACTCATAGTTTCTTTATTTTGCATAACTCTTTTTATAAAATGGAAGTTCAGCAACTTTAGCTTTATGTTTTTTACCTCTGACTTCTAGTTTAATAATAGTTCCGACTTTTGAAAAGCTGGAATGAACGTAACCCATAGCTACTGGGGCATTCACACTTGGTCCAAATGTACCACTAGTTATTGTTCCAATTTCCTTATCTTCATTTGAAAATATTTTTGTCCCTTCTCTTGCTATAATTCTGCCTTCAGACAAAATACCAACTCTTAATTTTGACGTACCTTTTTCTATATTTTCTTTAATTTTTTCCCATCCGTTGAATCCACCTTCTTCTCTTCTCTTTTTTGCTATCGCCCATTTTAAATTAGCTTCTATAGGATTTATTTCTTCGCTTAACTCATGCCCATATAAACAAAGTCCAGCTTCTAGCCTTAGTGTGTCTCTAGCTCCTAAGCCTATGGGCTTAACTTTATTTTCTATTAAGTTTTTAATTAATTTTTCTGCCTGGGTGTTTAATACAGACATTTCAAAACCATCTTCTCCAGTATAACCAGATCTTGTGACATAGATCTGTTCTCCATTAAACTCGAAAATGTTTCCTTGCATAAATTTTAAATCACTTAAACCTTTAATGTATTTTTCTAAAATTTCGGCAGATTTAGGTCCTTGAACTGCAATTAAAGATGTTTGTGTGCA
>CAJQTN010000043.1 GCA_905620505.1 uncultured Pelagibacteraceae bacterium | reverse complement strand
CAAGTGGAAGTCCTTTAGCCTTTGACACAAAAGGAACAGTTCTACTAGCTCTAGGGTTTACTTCAATGACATAAATTTCATCATTTTTAATTGCAAATTGAACATTCATAAAACCTTTAACATTTAAAGCTAAGGCTAACTTTTTAGTTTGGATTTCTATTTCAGTTATTAAATTTTTCTTAATTGATATTGGCGGCAGACAACAAGCAGAATCACCCGAGTGAATACCCGCTTCTTCAATATGTTGCATTATACCTGCAACAAAAACTTGTTTCCCATCAGATATAGCATCCACATCAATTTCCATTGCGTTATCGATAAACCTATCAATTAATATTGGATTTTCTTCTGCTGCTTTAAAAGCTTCTTCTACAAATTTTTTTAGTTGACTTTTCTCGTAGACTATTTCCATTGCTCTTCCACCTAAAACGTATGAAGGCCTAACCATTAAAGGTAAACCTATTTTACCAGCAATTTGAATAGCTTGTTTATACGTTTTTGCTATACCGCTCTCTGCTTGTTTTAATTTTAATTTATCGAGTAATTTTCTAAATCTATCCCTGTCTTCAGCTAAATCGATAGAAGTATATTGAGTTCCTAAAATTGGAAGTTTGTTGTCATATAAAAACTTCGCAAGTCTAATGGGTGTTTGCCCTCCGAATTGAGCAATAATTCCCACAAGATTTCCTTTTTGTTTTTCTTTTTTGATAATATTGTAAACGTACTCTTCTTTAAGTGGTTCAAAGTACAATCTATCACTGGTATCGTAGTCAGTTGAAACAGTTTCTGGATTACAATTAATCATTATAGTTTCAAAACCAGCTTCCTTAAGAGCATAGCTAGCCTGACAACAGCAGTAATCAAATTCAATTCCTTGTCCAATTCGATTAGGACCACCACCTAAAATTATAATTTTTTTCTTTGACGAAGGATTGGCCTCACATTCAGATCTAAGTGAATAGTTTCTTTGATAAGTAGAATACATATAGGGTGTGAACGATTTAAATTCTGCAGCACATGTATCTACTTTTTTGTAAACGGGCAGAACTTTTAATACAGTTCTTTTCTTTCTAACAATTTCTTCCGATATTTTTGTAATCTCCGCTAATTTTTTATCTGAAAAACCTATCGATTTAATTCTATTAAATTCATTGTAATCTTTAGGTAGGCCCTTTTTTTTAATTTGGTTTTCGGCTATTACAATTTCTTTTATTTGTTCCAAGAACCAATTATCTATTTTAGACAAGTTTTGTATCCTTTTAATATCAATTTTTTTTCTAAAAGCTTCAGCAACTAATAAAATTTTGTTAGGTATATTTTTCTTTAATTCTTTTTCTATACCTTTCTTGCTAAGTGAAAATATTCTATCTAATCCTGAAAAACCAATCTCAAGAGACACAAGTGCTTTTTGAAGAGACTCTTTAAAATTTCTACCTATTGCCATAGCTTCACCAACAGATTTCATCGATGTACCTAAAATTGCATCTGATGTAGAAAATTTTTCAAAGGTAAATCTTGGAATTTTTGTTACCACATAATCCATACTTGGCTCGAAGGAAGCCGGAGTCGTTTTCGTAATTTCATTCTTTAGTTCGTCCAGTGTATAACCAACCGCAAGTTTTGCAGCTACTTTCGCAATTGGAAAACCAGTTGCTTTAGACGCAAGAGCTGAAGATCTTGAAACTCTTGGATTCATTTCAATAATAACCATTCTTCCATCTTTTGGATTAATTGCAAATTGAACGTTTGAACCACCTGTTTCAACTCCAATTTTTCTAAGGCAAGCTAGCGACGCGTTCCTCATTATTTGATACTCTTTATCTGTTAGAGTTAGTGCAGGGGCCACAGTAACAGAATCACCCGTATGAATTCCCATCGGGTCAATATTTTCAATAGAACAAATAATGATACAGTTATCTTTTCTATCTCTAACTACCTCCATTTCAAATTCTTTCCAGCCCTCAAGACATTCCTCGATTAATATTTGGTTTACCGGAGATTCGTGCAAACCATCTTTAACTATTCTAAGGTATTCTTTTTGATTTTTAGCAATACCACCGCCTAAACCACCCAAAGTGAACGCTGGTCTAATTATTGCCGGTAAACCAATTTGTTTAAGTGCTTTGCCCGCATCTCTAATATGATTTACAACTTTTGATTTTGGTAAGTCTAAACCTATATCAATCATATTCTTTCTAAATTTTTTTCTATCTTCCGCATTTGATATAGCTTTAGAATTTGCACCAATCAGTTCAATTTTATACTTTTTTAAAACCCCCTTTTTTTCCGCTTCCATTGCTAAATTTAAAGCAGTTTGACCACCCATCGTTGGTAAAATTGCATCTGGTTTTTCTTTCTGAATGATTTTTTCCAAAACTTCCAAAGTAATAGGCTCAATATAAGTTTTATCAGCAACCCCAGGATCAGTCATAATAGTTGCAGGATTAGAGTTTATTAGAACAACTTTATAACCCTCATCTTTTAAGGCCTTGCAAGCTTGAGTGCCTGAGTAATCAAACTCGCATGCTTGACCAATTATTATAGGTCCCGCACCGACTACTAATATAGTTTTAAGATCTTTTCTTTTTGGCATTTTTTTTCATATTGTTAATAAACTCTTGAAATAAGTAAACACTATCTTGTGGGCCAGGATTAGATTCTGGATGATATTGAACAGAGAAAACAGGTTTATTTTTTAATTTTATACCTTCAATACAATTATCAAATAAAGATCTATGCGAAATCTCAATATTTTTTGGTAAACTTTTTTCAACTATTTCAAAACCGTGATTTTGGCTTGTGATTTCAACATTATTTTTAATCAAATTTTTAACAGGATGATTAGCTCCCCTATGACCTAATTTCATTTTTTTTGTCCTAGCACCTAGTGCTAAAGCTAATATTTGATGACCAAGACAAATTCCAAAAATAGGCAAATTATTTTTTACTAATTCTTTAACAATATCAATGGCATATTTTCCTGTTGCGGAGGGATCGCCCGGACCATTAGACAAGAAAATACCACTTGGTTTTAATTTTAATATTTCCTGAGCACTTGTTTTGCAAGAAACAATAGTAACTTTACAATTGAAATTTGAAAAATATCTTAAAATATTTTTTTTAATTCCATAGTCAATCGCAACAACGTGTAATGTATTTCTTTTATTTATTGAATACCCACTATTTTTTTCCCAAGTTTTAAATCCTGCCCACATATAATTTTTTTTTGTAGAAACTTTGTGAGCTAAATCTAAATTTTTTAAACCATTCCATTTAATAGTAGAGGAAATTAATTGTTTAATATTAAAAATTCCTTTTTTAGAAAAAGAGATGGTTCCTTTTGGTGCGCCCTTATCTCTAATAAAATTAGTTAAGCTTCTAGTATCTAGCCCTGTAATTCCAATTATTTTGTTTTTTACCAACCACAGATCAAGATTTTTTAAAGAACGATAATTGGAAGGATCTGTTATTTCAGAATTTAAAATCACACCTTTCGTCCAAATTTTATCAGACTCGTTGTCCTCCTTGTTGGACCCAGCATTTCCGACGTGAGGAAAAGTAAAGTTAATTATTTGCTCCGCATAAGATGGGTCTGAAATAATTTCTTGATAACCAGTAATTGAAGTATTAAAGCAAACCTCACCAGTAGCCGTTCCTTCATAGCCCAAGCCAAAACCTTTAAAGTAGGTTCCATTTTCTAGAATTAAAATAGCGGTAGAATTGATCGGTTTAAGATTTTTATTAGAGTTTTTTATTTGGCTAATCTTTTTCAAATACAACTCATGATTTAAAGTAAACACTTATAAACATGATTTTGCGCAACGTATGAAATAGAGATATAACCGTCAAGAAAGATATTTTTCTTTTTAAGAAAAATTGTGATTAAAGTAAAAGAAAAATTTTAAAATATGGCTCTTCAAACTCAAATAGAAGAAAAACTAAATCAATCTCTTAAAAATAAAGATAAAAATCTTTATCCAACGCTTAGACTAATCGTTTCGGCTATAAAAGATGTGATAATTGCCAATAGAACTAAAGAAAAGAAAGACTTAACTGACCAAGATATAGTGGGTCTTTTGAAGAAAATGGTAAAACAAAGAAGCGAATCATGTGAAGTCTATAAACAAGCGGGTCGAAATGAACTTTTGGAATCTGAGTTAAAAGAAATAGAAATTATAAAATTTTTTTTACCTAAACAATTAAGTGAGGAAGAAACTAAAAAACTATGTGAAGATGTCATTAAAAAATTAGGAGCTAACTCTATAAAAGATATGGGAAAAGTAATGGGCGAATTAAAAAAAACACACGGAGATGTTTTGGACTTTTCTAAAGTAGGATCGATAATTAAAACAGTATTAAAATAATTACAATGAAATACCCAAAAGAATATCTTGATGAAATTAAGTTAAGATTAAAAGTCTCACAGGTTGTAGGTAAATCTGTTCAATTAAAAAAAAGAGGAAAAGAGTTTGTTGGTTTATCTCCATTTAAAAATGAAAAAAGTCCATCATTTACTGTAAGTGACGAGAAAGAATTTTACCATTGCTTTAGTACTGGAGAGCATGGAAATATTTTTGATTTTTTAATGAAAACGAAATCATTGGGC
>CAJQTN010000042.1 GCA_905620505.1 uncultured Pelagibacteraceae bacterium | reverse complement strand
AAATTTATCATCAATCTCGGGCCAAACATTAATATTTTTTGTTCCTAATTTTTCCAAGCATTCATGTGCGAGATGGGGCGTAAAAGGAATTAGGACTATCATTAGTTTTGAAAGATTTTTTTTTAAACAAACATTACTTATTTCTTCATTTAGCGCCGAATTAAATAAACTATAAATACTATAAATATTTGCAATCACCACATTTAATTGAAAATTATTAATTAAGTCAGTTATTTTGAAAACATAATTATTAAATTTAATCTCGAAAGTATTATCGTTATTACCCGGGGTATTTTCACGATTAATAATTAAATAAGTTAAGTTATAAAGTTTTTGTAAAAATTTATAAGCTGAGTTAACGCCCTGGTCAGACCACAACACATCTTTTTCAGGAGGACTATCAGATAAAATAAACCATCTAACAGCATCTGCTCCATACATCTTAATCATATTTTCAGGATCAATTACGTTTTTTTTTGATTTTGACATTGATTCAGATTGACCTACGGTAACTCTAGTTTGGTCTAAACTTTTAACAAATTCATTTCTATCATTTTTCTCTATTTCTTCAGGGCTTAACCATTTACCATCAATATCCTTATAAGTTTCGTGACAAACCATTCCTTGCGTAAATAGACCTTTAAATGGTTCTATGGTTTTTATCTTTGTTTCATTTTTTTGTACGGCGCGCATAAAAAACCTTGAATATAGTAGATGTAATATTGCGTGTTCAACACCACCAATATATTGGTCTACAGGCATCCAATAGTTTAGATCATCAACATTAAAAGGATGTTTTCTATCTGCGACTGAGCAAAATCTCATAAAATACCACGATGAATCAACGAAAGTATCTAATGTGTCAGTTTCTCTAGTAGCCGGTTTTCCAGTTTTTTTATGAATAGTTTTTTTCCAAGAAGGGTGACTAGCAAGAGGATTACCGCCTGCTTTTAAATCTACATCAACGGGTAATCTTATAGGTAATTCATCTTTTTCTACCGGAACCACGCTGCCATCTTCTAAATAAATCATTGGTATAGGGCAACCCCAATATCTTTGTCTTGAAACACCCCAGTCCTTTAATCTAAAAGAAATTTTTTTTTGACCAATCTTTTTTTCTTCAATTATTTCTATAATCTTTTTTTTTGCTAATTCTACATCCAAATCATTTAAGAAATCAGAATTAACCATTACTCCTCCTGAGGTGTAGGCTTCAGTTTTATTATTAAAATTATGGTGTATACCTTTTTTTTCAACAACTACTTCTATAATGTCTAAATTATATTTATTAGCAAAATCTAAGTCTCGTTGATCATGAGCAGGACAGCCAAAAATAGCTCCCGTTCCATAATCCATTAATACAAAGTTTGCCGCAAAAATCGGGATTTTTTTATTTTTGATAAAAGGATGATTAACAAATAAACCTGTGTTGTAGCCATTTTTTTCAGCAACAGACAAAGCTTCTTCAGTAGTTCCCACCTTCAAACATTCATCTTTAAAAGTAGCAAATTTTTTGTCCTTTTCAAATTGTTGACATATTGTGTGGTCTACTGAAATAGCTATAAAAGAGGCTCCAAAAATAGTGTCAGGTCTTGTAGTAAAAATTTTAATTTTTTCTTTTTTCCCAATAACCTCAAAATCAATTTCACACCCTACAGATTTACCAATCCAATTTTTTTGCATTAATTTGACTTTTTCAGGCCATTCTTTTAGTAACTCCAGATCATTTAAAAGTTTGTCTGCAAATTTTGTAATATTGAAAACCCATTGAGATAATTTCTTTCTTTGAACAGTTGCACCAGAACGCCAACCTTTACCGTCTATTACCTGTTCGTTTGCTAATACAGTTTTCTCAATCGGGTCCCAATTTACGTAATTTTCTTTTCTTGATACATAGCCTTTATTATAAAATTCAATAAATAATTCTTGCTGATGTCTGTAGTAACTTTCGTCGCAAGTGGATATTTCAAGACCCCAATCTATAGATAAACCAAGCATCTTTAATTGCTTTCTCATTTGAAAAATATTCTTTTTAGTCCACTCGCTCGGATGTAAATTATTTTCTCTTGCTGCATTTTCAGCAGGCAGACCAAAGGAATCCCAACCCATAGGATGGAGAACGTTGTATCCGTTAAGATATTTAAATCGGGCAATGACGTCTCCTATTGTGTAGTTTCTTACATGTCCCATGTGAATCTTACCAGAAGGGTAAGGAAACATTTCCAAGCTATAGAATTTAGGATTTTTTTTATCTCTATAGAGTTTGTTGTTATCAAAAAAAAACTGCCATTTTTTTTCAATTAATTGAAAATTAAATCTTTCCATAGTTATTTAAGCGATTAAGAAAATTAATTTTTTTTTGAGTCTTTGCTTAAAATAGCAGCTTTTTTTAAGACAGAAATTGTAAGTTCTTCCGCTATTAATGAATTTATAATTTTGATTGTACAATTAGTGTTAATACTACAATTTTTTTTATGAACAATTATTTTTAAACTATCTGATCGAACTTCGTTGGATAAAAATCTTAAGGTTATTTTTAACGATTCATTTTTTGAATTTTCATCACCATACCAATCTGTTATTATTATACCACCCGCATAATCGACAACGGTTAATGGTAAAAAATCTAAAACTTCCAAGCTAGCTCTCCACATTGGATTAGAGGTACTAAACTCATAATTTGTAGACTTATTTCTCTTTAATATGTTTCCAATGCTCATGCCTTTACCCTCGTTAACATTTTTTCTTGCTCGCTCCAAAGCGTTAGTAGGATTTTCTCTCGCACTTGGGGATGTAATTTTTGAACAATCAGTAATTAATAAAAAAAATAAAAATAAAAGACAATGTCTAAAGGAAATTCTAATTCTCTTAATATTTTTAAATAAGCTCATAATTTTTTGATCAAAAACTACTATATATCCTTAATTATCAAAGAAAGTTAGGAAAATTTGTTGTTTTGTGGCCTATATAGTTGCAAATATAACACATATTAACATTAAATTTACAAATTTTATTATAATAGTAATATGTTTAGCAAAAAAGAGTAAATTGACGCTAATTAATAATTAAAAATGATAATAAAAAAAGGATACAAAATGAAAAATATACTAAAAACATTAGTAATCTCATTTGCATCTATAGTTATGTTTACTGCGCAATCAAATGCTGGTGAATTAACTGTAACAGGTACTGCTAAAGCAACTTACAATATCATCAGCGGCGGAAATCAAGCATCTGCTGGTAATGGAATTGCTAAAGCAATAGGTATCGCAAATGAAATCGACTTTACTGCGAGCGGAGAATTAGACAATGGTTACACTTGGGGATATCAAGTACAATTCGATCCAGGTGATACTACTGCTGTAGCTGGCGACGGTAAAGCAAACGGTGTAGATGACAGTAAATTAACTTTAACAACTCCTTATGGTACAGTTGGTGTTTTCCAAACAGAAGGTGGTTTAAGAGTTGAAAATAAAGGTTCACAATCTGTTTACGCAAGACCAACAGATATTGGCCTAGCTACTGGTATCAACACTACAAACGATATCGATGGTTTTAACAATATTCAATATCACACTGCCGCAGGAATGCTTCCTTACTCTACGTCGATTAAAGTAGGTTATGCAAGTGGATTACAAAATAACATGAACTCTAGCAACGCAGTAGGAGAAGATCCTTCAGCAGCAGCAGATAGTGCGACTCAAATCCAAATACTCGCAACACCTATGGACGGATTGAATGTTGGTGCTGATTACTTTATGAATAATGGTAGTAAAATAGCCCAAGGAGACACTGTTCTTGTACAAGACAATGAATCTGGTGGTGTATTCATCACTTACGCGCTAGGTGCAGCGTCATTTGGTATTTCTCAAAGTATTCAAGCTCCACAGGTTTCTAGAACTGCGCTCGAAGAAATCGGAACTGAAACACGAGAAGATAAACAGACTAAAGTTTCTGTTGCTTATAACGTAACTGATAACACATCTATTTCTCTTGAAAGAGAAGAAGGTTCAAGAACATCTTTCGGTCCAAACGAGGATGCTTCTTACGAGGGACAATCTCTTCAAGTAGCGCACAACATGGGCGGAATGACAACAACAGTTGCTTATTCTCAACATGATAATGTAAGTTACACATCTGGAAACGACATGACTCAGATATTATTTGCAGTAGCTATGGCGTTTTAGTTAGTAAAATAATTTAAAATCAAAAAAGCCGGCTAGTAATAGCCGGCTTTTTTTTTACCTCAGACAACAAAGCTAAACCATTACAATTTAACATGTTTAATTTATTTAGATTGGAGTACCTGATTCCACCCAGTGGTAAAATTTGTATTCTATATTTACTCATTAAAAGATTAAATCTGACAACACCTAAATGCCTTTTTCCATCCTCATAAGATGTTTTGAAAAGTCTAGATAAAAAAATGGTCTTACATCCTTGTTTTATCTTTTCATTAATTTCTTTAAAAGAATGAGCCGAGCCTATTAAGTTAATATTTTTATTTAAATAAATTTTTTTATTGAATGACGAAAGATACAAACCATCTCCCTTACAGTCCCTTAATAGCTTAATATTATTTGAAATATATAATTTAAAACCTTTAGCACGGCATTTATTTCTGAACTCATATAGTTTTTCTGTATTTTCCTGAGTACTATTATTTCTATAAATAATATTAATTTTATTACTTTTTTTTATACAATTAAGATCTATGTTTTGAGTATTTTCTATATATAAATAATAATTATTCTTTATAATAAACATGTATGAATCCAATTGTTCAAAGATTTGAAAATATAAAATCTCTAATTAGTAATAGCAATGTAAAGATAGTAGCGGTTAGTAAAACCTTTACTTATGATCATATTAAGCCACTAGTTGATCATGGGCATAAACATTTTGGTGAAAATAAAGTTCAAGAGGCACATTCCAAATGGCATAATATAAAAAAGAATAATCCAAGTATTAATCTTCATATGATTGGTAGATTACAGTCTAACAAGGCAAAGGATGCTGTTAATTTATTTGACTATATACATTCACTAGATAGTCAAAAATTGGCAAACCTTTTAGCTAAATATGAAAACGCAGCAAATAAAAAACTTAAATATTTTATACAAGTAAATGTTGGCAAAGAAAATCAGAAATCTGGTATAGGAATTGAATTACTAGATGACTTTTATTATTATTGTACTAAAGAATTAAAAATAAACATAATTGGTTTAATGGCTATACCTCCTAATGATGGTAACGAAAATATTTATTTTAAAAACTTAATGGAATTAAATAAATCATTAGGTCTTAATCAATTAAGTATAGGAATGTCTGCTGATTTCCAAATAGCATTAAAACATGAAGCAACTTTTCTTAGAATTGGTAGCTCTATATTTGGTAATAGAGTTTAATATATTTTTAACTTTGTTTTTGTATCAATTTTACTAATTAATAAAATAATATTTTTTTTTGAAACAGCAATGCAACCTCTTGTTGGTTTGTAATTTTTTTTAGCAATATGTAAAAAAATAGCACTCCCTTTTTTTTTAATAATAGGGTTCATATTGTGTTTAATTATTATTATAATATTATAAATGTTTTCACCTATCCAAAGTTTTTCTGCACTAGAATTAAATGGAAATTTGATTAACTTATTATAAAATTTAGAGCTGGGGTCGTCACACCAACCCATATTATTCTTTATTACTATTTTTTTTAATTTAGATTTAATTATTGGTATTCTGTCTTTTCTGTAAAATATTGACTTAAATTCAAACTCACCAGAGGGCGTTTTATTGTCACCTTCAATTTTTTGATGTGTAATTCCTCTTTTACCTATCCCACATTTTATCTTATACTTATTAAAGTATAAAAATTTTTTTTTTAATTTTATATTCATATAATTATGAAAAATAACATACTCGTTTTCGGGACAAAAAACTTTAACAATTCATTAAATGAAATTAAAAATTGTTTAAATTTTTCATTAACATTCTTTAATGAAGCCGTTTTGTTAGACGATATAATTCCTACTACAAACGCTTTATTAATTGATTGCGATGTTTGTGACGATCCCAAAAATTTAATCTTAATAAATAGCATAATTAATAAGCCTATCTTATTAGTTGTAAAACCAGAATCTAAAAAAAAATGTAATCATAATGATAAAATATTTCTTCCTTTAATAATATCTGATTTTAATTCTAGACTCGTATCCTTAATTATTTCTGATAAATTTAACCAAAATTCATCCATTAAAATTAAAGGATATATAATTGATAAAAATGAAAAGAAATTAACTATAGATGATTCATCAATTACTGTTACAGAGAGGGAAATACAGTTAATTGAATTATTATTTAATGAAAAAAAACCTATATCTAAAAAAATTATATTAAAAAAGGTATGGAAATATTCTGAAGACGCAGATACCCATACTGTGGAGACGCATATTTATAGACTTAGGAAAAAAATTCTAGGAGAGTTTAATGATGAAAACTTTATAATTAATACAAAACTTGGTTATACAATCTGAGAAAAAGAAATAAAATTGCAGTAGATTTATTCACCAAAAAGTACAGAAAACGTATTGTTAAATCTAAAAAAGGCAAAGGTAGTTTTAACAGAAAAAAAAATTAATCTAGTCTAGCACCAATTTTCTGAATTATTTTAGATGCCATTTCCGTTCCTTTTTCTAAGCTCTCTTTAGTGGACATCTTGTTAATATATCCATGTAAAAATCCTGCCGCAAATAAATCTCCCGCTCCAGTTAAATCAACTATCTTAAGGTTTTTTTGTCCCTCACATTCTGTGACATTAGAGCCTTCAATTACAATACTTCCTTTGTTCGATCTTGTTATCACTAATGTTTTATTTAAATCTTTTCCAAACTCAATCACCTCTTCAAATGTCTCTGCATCAATTAGTTCCATTATCTCTTGCTCGTTAGCAAAAATAATATCTAGTTTATTTTTTACTAATTGATAAAAACTCTTCTTATGTCTATCGATACAAAATTTATCTGATAAAGACATGGCTGATTTTTTTGCAATTGTTAAAGCTTTGTCAAAAGCTGCTCTTGGTTCACCTTCGTCCCACAAATAACCTTCTAGAAAAACTAATTCACTTTCTTTAATAAAATTTTCATTGATATCGTCAGGAGAAATCTTTCCTGCTATGCCCAGAAATGTACACATTGTTCTTTCTGAATCAGGCGTAACTAAGATTAAGCAAGTACCAGTGGGTATTTTTTCTATTTTTTTATTATAATAATATTTAACTTTTTCATTTGTTAAGCTGTCCTCATATTCATTACCTAATTTATCATCAGCTATTTTCCCAATAAATGATACCTCGTTTTTGAGTTGTGATAATCCTACAATAGAATTAGCAACTGAGCCCCCAGCTATAGTTTTTTGAATTTTTAAATTTGACAGTAATTGTTTGAATTCTTTTTCATCTACCAATTTCATAGTACTTTTAGTTAGCTTGTTTTTTATCAAAAAACTCTCATCAACCTTGCAAATAACATCAACGATTGCGTTTCCTATTCCTAAAATTTTCATATTATTTATTAAGCTTTTATATTTTTAATTGGTTTCTTTCTATTAGGATAACAAGTACTACAAATTTTGCAACTTATACCATAACATTCTCTAGCTTTGCAATATTCTCGACCATAAAAAATAATTTGAAGATGAAGTTTGTTCCAAGATTTTTTTGGAAATATTTTTTTTAAATCCTTTTCTGTCTGCACCACATTTTTACCGCTGGTTAATCCCCATCTTTGAGCTAATCTATGTATGTGTGTATCAACAGGAAAAGCTGGTTGACCAAACCCTTGAGACATAACTACGCTCGCTGTTTTATGACCAACCCCGGGTAATTTTTCTAAATCTTTGAAACTTTTAGGAACCCGACCGTTATGATTGGCTATCAATTGTTTTGACATTAGGTATATACTTTTGGCCTTAATTCTAAAAATGCCTATACTTTTTATAAGCTTTTCAATTTTTCTTCTTCCTAGTTTAACGAAATGCTCAGGTTTATTGTACTTAGGATATATATATTTAGTTACATTATTTACGTTCACATCTGTGCATTGGGCAGACAAGAGGACAGAAACTAGCAAGGTAAATTTGCTATTATGTTTGAGTGGAATTGGAGTTTTAAGGTAAATTTTATTTAGTATTTTTAATATTACTTGAGCTCTTTGAACTTCATTCATTATTTAAAATTCAAAACGTTTCTCATTGTATAGAAGCCTGACTTTTTATTTATCAACCATTTTGCGGCTGTTAAAGCACCTTCTGAATAAAGAGTTCTATCGAATGCTTCATGGTTTAGAGTGATTACTTCTTTTCCACTGGAAAATTTAACTTCATGTTCACCAATTATTGCCCCTTTTCTTAATGAATTAAAATTTATTTTTTTTCCATAAGGAAAATTTTTTTTATTTAAAAATTTTTTACCAATCAGTCTATAAAAATCTTTATTTTTACCATTAGCTATGCCTCTGCCCAGCATTAAAGCTGTACCAGATGGGTGATCTTTCTTATGTTTATGATGAACTTCAAAAACCTTACTTAAGAAATTAACATTCAAAGATTTAGATGCAATTTCCGTTAAATACATAAGAAGATTAACACCTAAACTCATATTTCCTGCTTTTAGAATTGTGATTTTTTTAGAGTATTTATTAATTAAATTTTCTTCTTTTTGCGTAAAGCCTGTTGTCCCTATAACCACCTTTTTATTGAGTTTAGATGCGATCTTAAGTATTTCTAAAGTGCATTTTGGAATGGTAAAATCTATGATTATATCTGCTTTTCTAAAGGCTTGTTCAGTATTCAATTCGGGTTTTATACCACTTATTTTTTTATTAATTATTTTATTTTCAGTAAGAGTTATTAATTTAAAGTTTTTATTTTTTTTGGAAGATTTAATAAGTTGTTGACCCATCTTTCCCATGCAGCCAGAGATTGCTAAATTAATTTTTTTCATTATTTCGTACCCCAAAATTTCTTGGCCCTATCAAAAAAACTTTTTATAGTTGGACTCAGTTTGGTATTTTCTAACTGTTTAAATTCTTCCAAAAGCTCTTTTTGTCTTTTAGTTAATGATACAGGAACTTCAGGAATAATTCTAATATATAAGTCTCCAAAAGAACTTCTTCTTAAGATTGGCATCCCTTTATCTTTTAAACGAAGTTGTTTACCATATTGTGTACCAGCTGGAATTTTAACATTTACTTTACTTCCGTTTATACAAGGAACTTCTATAACTGTTCCTAATGCAGCGTCCGCAAATGTAATAGGTAATTCAAAGAATAAATTTTCTTCTGATCTTTTAAAAAGGCTATGATTTTGTACCGAAATAAATAAGTATAAATCTCCACTAGTCCCATTTTTGCTACCTGCCTCGCCTTTACCTGAAAGTCTTATTCTTGTTCCGTCATCCACTCCTTTCGGAATTTTAACTGAAACTGACTCATCACTTTGAACTTTTCCACCACCACTACATTTTTTGCATGCTTTACCTATAGTTTCCCCATTACCATGACATTGCGGACAAGTTTGTTGAACAGTAAAAAATCCTTGACTGGACCTAATCTTGCCATTTCCTTTACAGTAATCGCACTTTATTGGTTTAGATCCTGGTTCGGCACCATTTCCACTACACCCTTCACATTTTTTATATGTCGTGTAGTCTATTTTTTTCTCCAGACCCTTGTATGCTTCCTCTAAATTAATACTCAGATCATATCTTAAGTCATTACCTTTTTTGCCCGGAGACCTTCTACCTGATTCTCTAGATCCATCTGAAAAGTCTCCAAAGAAGTCTTCAAAAATGTCAGAAAAAGAAGATGTGTCAAAACCACTAAATCCTTGACCACCACCACCAGAGGCTGCATGACCAAATTGATCATAATTTGTTTTTTTTCCATCATCTGAAAGAATACTATAAGCTTCGCTTGCTTCTTTAAATTTTTCTTCAGCAGCTTTATTGCCTGGATTTTTGTCAGGATGGTGTTTAAATGCAGTAGAACGGTATGCTTTTTTTATTTCGTCCTTAGAAGCAGATTTATTTACTCCTAAGATATCATAGTAGTCTCTCTTGGCCACAAAAAGTTACTCCCTTTTTTAATATATCTTAGGCACTTTTTTCTTTATCTTCTTTATCTTCTTTATCTTTTTTATCTTCTTTTACATCTTCAAAATCTGCATCAACTATATCTTCCTTATCCTTATCTTCTTTTTTCGTTTCTTGGTTGTCAGGTTTAGCGGAAGAATCTTTTTGCTGAGTTTTATAAACTGCTTCACCTAATTTCATAGAAACTTGAATTAAGTCCTGTGTTTTCTTTTTAACTTCTTCGGTATCTTCACCTTCGAGAGATTTTTTCAAATCAGAAATTCCATTTTCTATAGCTTTTTTTTCATCTTCCGATATTTTATCTCCGTGCTCCTTTAAACTTTTCTCAGTAGAAAAAATAATACTATCAGCCTGATTTCTTGCATCTACAGTTTCTCTTTTCTTTTTATCTGACTCTTTATTGGTCTCAGCTTCTTTAACCATCGTTTGAATCTCATCATCAGTTAAACCACCTGATGCTTGAATTTGTATTTTTTGTTCTTTACCAGTTCCTTTATCTTTTGCAGAAACACTCACTATTCCATTAGCGTCAATATCAAACGCTACTTCAATTTGAGGAGTTCCCCTTGGTGCCGGTGGAATACCAATTAGTTCAAAATTTCCTAACATTTTATTATCAGTAGCCATTTCTCTTTCACCTTGTAGAACTCTAATCGAAACTGCAGGCTGGTTATCTTCAGCGGTAGAAAAAACCTGACTTTTTTTTGTTGGAATTGTTGTGTTCTTTTCAATTAATTTAGTCGAAACGCCGCCTAAGGTTTCAATACCCAATGATAAAGGGGTTACATCTAACAATAAAACATCTTTAACATCTCCTTGAAGTACGCCAGCTTGTATTGCGGCACCCATAGCAACAACCTCATCAGGATTAACACTTTTATTTGGTTCTTTACCAAAAAAATTTTTAACAGTTTCTATAACTTTTGGCATTCTCGTCATACCACCGACCATAACTACTTCATTTATTTCAGCTGCCGAAAAACCAGAATCTTTCAAAGCGGTTTTACAAGGAGACAATGTTCTTTCTATTAGCTTTTCAACTAAAGCTTCTAGCTTAGCTCGAGTAAACTTTAAATTAACATGTTTTGGTCCAGTTTTATCGGCAGTAATAAAAGGAAGATTTATTTCTGTTTGTGTTGCAGAAGACAGTTCAATTTTTGCTTTTTCAGCAGCTTCTTTTAATCTTTGTAAAGCAAGTTTGTCGGTTCTTAAATCAATGCCATTATCTTTCTTAAACTCATTAATTAAATAATTAACTATTTCATCGTCAAAATCTTCTCCACCTAAAAAGGTGTCACCATTTGTAGATTTTACTTCAAAAACACCATCTCCAATTTCAAGGATAGAAACATCAAAAGTTCCTCCACCTAAATCATAAACAGCTATTTTTTGTCCGCCTTTTTTATCTAAACCATATGCCAACGAGGCAGCAGTTGGTTCGTTTATAATTCTTAAAACTTCAAGTCCAGCAATTTTTCCAGCATCTTTAGTTGCCTGTCTTTGTGCGTCATTAAAATATGCCGGAACTGTTATTACTGCTTTAGTAACTTCTTGACCTAAATACTTTTCAGCAGTTTCTTTCATTTTTTGTAAAACGAGAGCTGCAATTTGAGATGGAGAGTACTTTTCACCTTTTGCTTCAAGCCAAGCTTCACCCTTATCAGAACTAACTATTTTATAAGGAACCTTGTTAATATCTTTTTTTACAGAGCTATCATCGAAACTTCTTCCAATTAATCTTTTAGACGCAAAAATGGTATCTTGTGCATTAGTAACCGCTTGTCTCTTCGCAGACTGACCTACTAATTTTTCATTATTCTCTAAGAACGCAACAACTGAAGGTGTTGTTCTAGCTCCTTCAGAATTTTCTAAAACTTTTGCTTGAGAACCTTCCATGATAGCAACACATGAATTAGTAGTTCCAAGATCTATTCCTATTATTCTACTCATTATATTAATCCTTTGTTTTTAGATATATGGGTGTTTTTTATCTCCCTACAAGTCATTAGATTTTATTATTTTTCCTCTATTTTGTTATCTTTAATATTTTTCTTTTTAGCTACAGCTACAAACGAAGGTCTCAAGAGTCTGTCTTTGTAAAAATAACCTGATTGTATTTCTTGTAACACGGTCCCTGGGTTAACCTTTTCATCTTCTATTTCAAGCATAGCTTGGTGGTTGTTGGGATCAAACTTTTCATTAAGACAATTTATTTTTTTAATATTATTTTTTTCAAAAATAGTAATTAAATCTTTTTCAATAATATTAATATTTTCTAAAAATTTATTTAAATCTTTGTTATCTTTCAAACTCTCATCATTTTTAATTGACTGATAAGCTCTTTGCAAGTTGTCAAGTACCGACAATGTTTCTCTCGCAAGATTGAAACCACCATAGGCAAAAGCTTCTTTTGTTTCCTTTTCAAATCTTCTTCTTTGATTTTCTGTTTCAGCTAAAGCTCTTAATGTTTTATCATGTGCTTCTTTTAATTTATCCTCAACAGAGAGTTCACTAATTTCTTCAGGTTTATTAATCGTTTGAGATTGGGTATTATTATCAGAAGCCTCATTTTGCTCAATTATATTGTCGTTCTCATTTTCCATAACTGCTATATAGGGTTTTAAAAACAAATTACTAGAGAGAAATGAAAAAAATTAAAGAAATATTAATAGGCACGCTTAATAAAGGAAAAATTAAAGAGATTAGTTATTTATTAAATAAAAAAATAAAAAAGATTACTCCTTTTCAACTTAATATAAAAAGTCCTAAAGAAACTGGAAAAACCTTCAAATCAAACTCAGAATTAAAAGCTAAATATTTTTTCAAAAAGTCAAATTTTTATACAATCTCCGATGATTCTGGACTCTGTGTAGATTGTCTCGATGATAAACCGGGTATTTATTCAGCACGTTGGGCAAAAAAGTACGGAAGTTTTGAGCAAGCAATGAAAAAAATTATTACATTGGTACAAAATAAAAATAAAAATAAAAAAATAAAAAACACTAAAGCTAAATTTATTTGCAGTTTAACTTTTTCTTTCAGTACTGTAAAAAAGATTACATCAATCGGTGTTATACAAGGAAATATTTCAGAAAAAAT
>CAJQTN010000041.1 GCA_905620505.1 uncultured Pelagibacteraceae bacterium | reverse complement strand
TGGGTGCTAAAGATTTAAATGATCTTAAATCTTTAATAGAAAAACAAATATCAAATCAATACAAGCAATCACTAAACTCTATTACGAAAAAAGATATTTTAGACCAAATAGAAAAACTTCATAAAACCGAACTCCCCAAAAATCTTGTTGAACAAGAAGTTCACACAATGACTCACAGTCTTAAGAAAGAAGACGCAGAAAAAAATAAAGCTAAAAATTTAAAGATAGCTGAATCTAGAATTAAACTAGGTTTAATTTTGAACGAGTATGGAGAAAAAAATAATTTAAAAGTATCAGATGACGAAGTTAAAGATGAAATTCAAAAACAAATAAAAAGTATGCCAGGACAAGAAAAAATGGTTATTGATTATTACCAAAAAAATCCTTCCGCGGCGCAAAGTATAAAAGGAGCTTTGTACGAAGACAAAATTTTATCTTTGTTTAAATCTAAAATAAAACTTATAAAAAAAGATATTTCAATTAAAGAAGCTGAAAAAATAATTTCTGATTTTAATCTATCATCACAAGATTCATCAAACCATGATCATGATCACTCACGTGTCAGCATAGATGAAGTTAAAAAAGAAAAAAAAACTAGTAAAACTTCGCTAGAAGCAAAGAAAAAAATAAAAAAAGTTAGTAAAAAGTAATCTTAAGTTATATAAATTTACTCATGAGTCGAATTGAAGAACAAATGAACAATCTTATTCCTATGGTTGTTGAACAAACAAGTAAAGGAGAGAGATCTTATGATATTTACTCAAGATTATTAAGAGAAAGGATTGTTTTTTTAGTTGGTCCGGTAAATGATAACGTTGCTTCTTTAGTCACAGCTCAATTATTGTTTTTAGAGTCTGAAGATCCAAAAAAAGAAATATATTTTTACATCAATAGCCCAGGAGGACTAGTAACTGCAGGATTAGGAATTTATGACACAATGCAATATATTAATTCTCCTTTGTCTACTTTATGTATTGGTCAAGCCTCATCAATGGGTTCATTTCTCTTAGCCGCAGGTGAAAAAGGAAAAAGGTACTCATTACCTAATTCAAGAATTATGGTTCATCAACCCTCAGCTGGATTCCAAGGACAGGCTACAGATATTCAAATTCACGCAAAAGAAATTTTATTATTAAAAGATAGACTTAATAAAATTTATGCAAAGCATACAGGAAAGTCAGTTGAAGAAATTTCCTCTGCCTTAGAAAGAGATAATTTTATGACCGCAGAAGAAGCAAAAAAATTCGGTTTAATAGATTCTGTAGTAGAAAAAAGAAAATAATACACAACATCTAGCTCTTAAGCACAACTTATGCTTGCTATCAGGATTCACGTAATTTACAAATGTCATATTGATTCGATATGTCAGAAAAAAATAATAAAAATATTCTCTATTGCTCTTTTTGTGGAAAAAGTCAGCACGAAGTCAGAAAATTAATTGCAGGACCTACTGTTTTTATTTGCGACGAGTGCGTTGAGCTTTGTATGGACATTATCAAAGAAGAAAATAAAAGTTCAGTAGTTAAACATCAAGATGGAGTTCCCGCACCAAAAGAAATCTGTACCGTGTTAGACGAGTACGTGATTGGTCAAAAATTTGCAAAAGAAGTTTTGTCTGTTGCTGTTCATAATCATTATAAAAGACTAAATCATGAAAATAAAAACAACAAAGAAGTCGAACTTTCTAAATCAAACATTCTTTTAGTTGGCCCAACCGGATGTGGTAAAACTCTTTTAGCTCAAACTTTGGCAAGAATTTTAGACGTGCCATTCACTATGGCAGACGCCACAACATTAACCGAAGCTGGTTACGTGGGAGAAGATGTGGAAAATATTATTTTGAAACTATTACAAGCAGCCGATTATAATGTTGAAAAAGCCCAAAGAGGAATAGTATACATAGATGAAGTAGATAAAATTAGCAGGAAGTCTGAAAACCCCTCCATCACTAGAGATGTTTCTGGCGAAGGAGTGCAACAAGCTCTCTTAAAAATAATGGAAGGCACCGTAGCTAGTGTCCCCCCACAAGGCGGAAGAAAACATCCACAACAAGAATTTTTACAAGTTGACACAACTAACATACTTTTTATTTGTGGAGGAGCATTTGCTGGGCTAGATAAAATAATTGGAATGAGAGGAAAAGGTACTTCAATAGGATTTGGTGCAAAAGTTAACAGTAAGGAAGAAAAAAAACTATCGGAGACATTAAAGAATTTAGAACCTGAAGATTTAATTAAATACGGTTTAATTCCAGAATTTATAGGAAGAATGCCAATTATAGCTACATTAGATGACTTAGATGAAAAATCTTTAATAAAAATTTTAAAAGACCCAAAGAACGCTTTAACCAAGCAGTATAAAAAATTATTCGAATTTGAAAATGTTGATCTTGAATTTAAAGATGATGCTTTAGCTGAAATAGCCAAAAAAGCTATTAACAAAAAAACAGGAGCAAGAGGGTTAAGATCAATTCTGGAGACTATTTTGTTAAAAACTATGTTTGTACTTCCGGAACTAGAAAATGTTCTTAAAGTCACAGTAGACAAATCTGCGGTCGTGGGCGGCACAGACCCTATTGTCACATACGGTAAAAAACAATCAACATCTGTAGCTTAATAATTAAATAACTTCCTTGATATTACAATATTAAGTACCATATAATTATTCTATGGGAATAATAAATTCAAAGCCGCTATTACCACTAAGAGATATTGTTGTGTTTCCTTCTATGGTTGTTCCGCTTTTTGTTGGTAGAGAGAAATCTATTAAAGCTCTTCAAGAAGTAATGAAAACCGACAAATCAATAGTATTAGTTTCTCAAAAAAATTCAGAGATTGACGAGCCTGAAAATAAAGATATTTACAGTTTTGGT
>CAJQTN010000040.1 GCA_905620505.1 uncultured Pelagibacteraceae bacterium | reverse complement strand
AATTCAAAATTATTATCAATTTTATTCAATTGATCTTTCATAATTTTTTTTTTGAAGTTTAAGACTTTTGAGTCTAACGTCAGTGATCTGTATGTATTATCGAGTAAAATAAAATAAATTTTTTTATAATCTTTTATTTTTAAGCTCTCTGCACTTAGATCATTTTCAAAAACTATTAAATGTTCATTTTTACGATTTTTTTTCGGTATTTCTATTGGTGAAATTTTATATTCTCTATTGTCAATTAAAGGGAGAGCATTTTCTCTAAGCTCAATATTTTTATATTTTTTATTTAAAAATTTATTAATATTCCAAGATTGTGCAAGGTAGTGTTTTCCTTTTGTTTGTAAACCACCAACCCATCTCCAGCTTAAAGTGTTGGACGCTGCATCACCGTCAAGTAGATACTTCATAAAAAATTCCGCACCCTTTTGCCAAGGTAGGCCTAAAGTGAAAATCCAAATACTTGCAAACCACATACGCGAATGATTGTGTAAATAATTATACTCTTTAATTTCTTTCACCCATTCGTTAAAACATTCAATTTTAGTTTGCCCATTAATTGCAACATAATAGTTTTCACTCTCTTCAATTGTATTTAGATCTTCTGTAAAATCATCCCATACTTTTGGCCTAAGCTCTAACCAACCCTTCCAATAGACTCTCCAGTAAATTTCTTGAATATATTTTTCAACTTTTTGATATGGGTGCTTACTTAAAACTTTTTTAGAAATTTCATATTCATTAATAAGTCTATGTGAGATATAGGGAGATAAGCACGAAACATTTTTTCTTTCCATAGGACCAAAATCATAATTTCTTTTTGATGAATAATTTACAATATCGTTATTTATAAAAATATCTAAAGATTCTAAAGCTTTGTCCCTAGAGGTATGAAATTTCATTAAATTATATCTCCTTTGTCAGCTGGTGGAGAGACGATGGTGGTAAACCAACAATTTTTACAGTTCTTGATAGTGCTTTTTTCTAAATGCCACTGATAAAAATACATCTTTTTATCAATAGAAATTAGTTCAACGTTGTAAATATATTTATTTGTAGAGTTCATGATTAATTTAATTTTATAAGATTCGTGGTTTAAAAGAAGGTTGTATTGATCACCAAGTAACATTTTTTCGAACCTTTCATACGGTCCTGTAATTTTTTTATTTTCAGGGTGTGCAAATTCCCAGGTCTGCTTAATTCCAGAGTTTTTATTTGGTTCGTTATTTTTTTTCAATGCATTTAATTGAATTTTTATTACATCGTAGGCAGTTAGATTTTCGGCAGGTTTAATAATATCTGCGTATAAAAAATTTGTAAAATGTAATATGATAATGAATATAAAGTATTTTTTTAATTCCATATTTTATTTAGTATTTCCTCTCTTTGGCAGCCAGATTTATACGCTAGATACCTTAAAAAATTTTTTTGATAATAATCTTGATGATAGTCTTCTGCGGGATAAAACTTTTCAAATTCCCAAACTAAGGTTACTACTTTTTCCTTGTTAAATTTTTTTTCAATATTAGTTATTGAATCTTTTATAAGTTTTTTTTGTTTTAAGTTTTCGTAAAACGCAACCGATCTGTAACTTTTTCCTTTATCGCAGAATTGACCATTGGCATCAAAAGGATCTATATTTACCCAAAACACTTTTAATAATTCTGCGTAACTAGTTAACTTAGGATCGTAATAAACCACAATAGACTCTACGTGACCTGTATTTTCATAAACAACTTGTTTATAAGTTGGGTTTTTTGTATGCCCTCCAGAGTATCCAGAAACTGATTTTATAACTCCTTTTACTTTGTCAAATGATTCCTCCATGCACCAAAAACAACCACCTGCGAAATAAGCTTTTTTATATCCCTCTTCACTATTAGCTGCAGTTATTGTTAGTTCACCACTTAAAGCGATAGTGTTGCTAACAAAATAACAATTAAAAGTAAGAATAATAATAAAAAATAATTTTTTCATAAATTAATTATATAGTTTTGATCTAATTAAGGGTAATATTTTAAATATTTACAGGTACTAAATAATGAAAAAAATTCCTATTTGTGATGAGTGCGGAGAAAATGACACAATTCTTACTCAAGTAAGTAACTTTAGTGATATTAAATATCTTTGTTCTGATTGCTATCAAACTAAATATCTTGAAGATAATTCGAATAAAATTTTAAATTACGTTGAGGTTAACAATGTTTGTGAAGAGTGTAAAAAAAAAGATGAAAACGTAAAATCTAATTTAATTATGTCTGGTTATAAAATTTGTGACAGTTGTAAAACTTCTAAAACTATATTTCCTATTTAAAAATTTCTTGTTAAGGCTAAGATCATTATCAAAAGAAATGCTTGTGCAAACCAGGCTATGATAACAACACCCAAAGCTTTCCATAAACTTTTGTAACTTAAAGTTTGTTTTACTGCTACTACCATACAGGCTAACATCCAAAATGCAGATCCAATAAATGTAACGGTCATTAAATCTTGATTAAAGCCAAAGATTCTAATTATTCCTGGTGCGCTTGAAAAACCAATACTTCTCAGAAGAGCTACGTGTGTGGTTTTTGTTTTTAAATCAGGGAACAGTTTTACACCAACAAAATAAACAATATATGCCCAGACAAACCAGCTAATTAGAGATAATACAGGTGCTAAAAAAAAATTTACCATACCAAGATGAGAGGCTCCTATTCCAGCCGCTAGGCTCGATAGCACAACAACTATGGCAGCACCTATAGTTGCGTTTTTATCTTTTTGAACTTCTTCAAATACTTCGGTCTCAATTTTTATAGATCGATAAATTCTGTTTAAAAATAACTTAATCATTATGTTTTAGTATTTAATAGTTTTAGTGAGGTTTGGTTTTTTTAAATTAATGTAATGCATAATTGTATATAACGTAATTATAGAAAATGTGAATATGAAAATATCAAAAAAAATAGAACCACTAATTAATGGACTTTCAGCCGGCTTCGTTGTTGCTTTATTGGCATTACTAACTTTTGAGGGACCATTTGGTGTGTGGCTTGTGTTTTCCTTTGGTTCTTCCGCTTTAATTCTATTTGTTTTTTATGATAGTGAATTCGCTCAACCTAAAAATATTTTTTTTGGTCATTTAATTTCTATAATTATTGGAATTTTAATTAATGA
>CAJQTN010000039.1 GCA_905620505.1 uncultured Pelagibacteraceae bacterium | reverse complement strand
GAAAATAAAGAACAAATCTTTTGGGTTTGTCCATTAATTGAAGATTCTAACAAACTAGATTTCTCGTCCACGGCAAGATTATTTAAATTACTAAGTAAAAAATTTAATAGAAAAGTAGGAATTATCCATGGATCTCTCGATCAAAGTGAAAAAGAAAAAGTATTAAAAGAATTTTTAAATAATAAGATTTCAATTCTCGTTTCAACTACTGTGATTGAGGTTGGAATAGATTTTCCTAATGCAACAGCAATAATTATAGAAAATGCAAATAAATTTGGTTTAGCTCAATTGCATCAATTAAGAGGCAGAATAGGAAGAGGTGAAAAACCTGGGACTTGTATTCTGATGTTTAAGAATCAATTAAGTCAAAATGCAAAAAAAAGAATACAAATTTTAAAATCTTCAGATGATGGTTTTTACATAGCAGAGGAAGATATGAGGCTAAGAGGATACGGAGATATTATTGGTTTTAAGCAAAGTGGTGTTAAACTTTTTAAAATAGCAGATCCTATTCACCACGAAAATTTATTTAAGCTAGCAGAAAAAAATATTAATAAATTAAGCGATGAAGAGCTCAATAGCCCTAAATATAATTTTTTACTTAAATTATTTGATAAAGTAGATCTCACAAATCAAGAAGGGACATCTTCTTGAAAAATAAACTATTGAGAAGTTCCTGCTGATACAATGAATCTAGAGGCTTCTTCAAAAGACATATCAAGATAAATTAAATCTTTTTTGGGTAGCATTAGTAAAAAACCACTAGTGGGATTCGGCGTTGTTGGGACAAAAACATTTACCAGTTCCTCGTTAGTTTTTTTTGAAATCTCCCCTTTATTCTCTTTTGTTGAAAAACCAACAACCCAAATACCTTTTCTAGGATACTCAAGAATAACAACGCTTTTTTTAGAATCGCCTGATTGAGTAAAGGATTCAGTTAGCTGGCCAACAGCAGAGTATATAGTTCTTAGTATTGGAATTTTTTTTAAAACATTGTTAAAAATTTCTAAAAATTTTTTTCCTAAGAAAGATAAAGACAAACTCCCAATTAATGTAATGAGAATAATTGTAATTAAAATTTCTATTCCCGGAACATCAAAAGGAAGATAGTGATTGGGGTTTATTTTTTTGGGCAAGAAACTTGAAGAAATTCTGATTATAAACAGTGTTAAGTAAATAGTAATACCGATAGGTATAAGAACAATGGCTCCTGTTATGAAGTAGTTACGTAATCTTATAAATATAGATTTTTTTGGTTTATCAGGCATTAGTGATAACTAGAGTAAATAATAAAAACTACTAGTAATATAAAAATTGCAATTAATATTTTATTATTTAAAATCATAATAAATAATTATTATATGATTCATAACATAAATAGAAGAAAATTTATTGAACTATTTGGCTGCGGATGTTGCGGTTTAATTTTACCGTCTTGTTCTACTGTCCCTATCACTAATAGAAGACAACTTTCTATTTATCCGGAAGGTTCCATAAATAACTCTGCAGCTAAAGCCTATGAAAATTTTAAGTCAAAAAATAAGTTAATTACGTCAGGCAAACAACTAGATTCAATTAAAGAAATTGGTAATAGAATAGAATTTGCTGTCTCAAGTTTTTTTTTAAAAGAAAATGGTAAAGACCCCACAAGTGATTTTCAATGGGATTACATTTTGGTAAACAATGATAAAGTAAAAAATGCTTGGTGCATGCCTGGAGGAAAAATTGCTGTTTACACAGGGATATTAAAAATAACTCAAAATGAAAATGCTCTCGCAGCAGTTATGGGTCACGAAATAGCTCATGCTGTTGCTAAACACTCTGTAGAAAGAGCAAGTCAGGCACTTACAGTCAATATAGGAACTCAAGTGGCTGATATTTTTTTAGGAGGCGCTATTAATAGAACAAGAAATACTATTGGTCAATCAAGTGGAATGGATATTTTTCAGTTAGGTATTTTCAATCCATTTGGGAGAAAACAAGAAACAGAAGCTGATTATTTAGGGTTAATTTTTTCATCTTTAGCTGGATACGATATTAGAGAAGCAGCTAAGCTTTGGGAGAGAATGTCTGAGAATAACAAGGGTAAAGAACCACCTCAGTTTATGAGCACACATCCGTCTAGTAAAAATAGAATAATTAATTTAAATAAATGGGTTACAGAAGTTATTCTTAAGTACCCACCAATAAAAAGAATTTAAAAGTGGTGAGCCCTGATGGACTCGAACCATCGACAGCTTCCTTAAAAGGGAAGTGCTCTACCAACTGAGCTAAGGGCCCTAAAGAAAATTTGTTTTATATATAAAACACAAAGAATTCAAACAAAAATTTAACTAATTAAAACTTGTCAATGTACCTATTGTAGAAGTTATTAAACGTTCCTTTTCTAATCTCTTTTCTTATTTCTCTCATAAATTGCTGATAAAAATTAATATTATGAAGAGAAATTAGCATTGAAGCTAAAATTTCATTTGTTTTTATTAAATGATTTAAATAGCTTTTAGAATAAACATTTAAACTTCTGATTGATGTATATCTATCTAATGGTGATTTGTCATTTTGATACTTTGCATTTCTTAAGTTTACTTTACCTGCCCAGGTAAAAGCCAAACCTGTTCTGCCGGATCTAGTGGGCATAACACAATCAAACATATCAATACCATTTTTCACAGCACCAAGAATATCCGAGGGAGTTCCAACGCCCATTAAGTATCTAGGTTTGTTTTTAGGCATGTAGCTGACTGTTTTATTTAAAATAGTAAACATTTGTTCTTGGCTCTCACCTACCGCTAACCCACCCATGGCATAACCATCAAAACCAATGGATGTGAGTTTTTCTAAACTGTCTAGTCTAAGATTTTTATCAAGACCTCCTTGAACAATCCCAAATAAAGCTTTTTTTTTATTATTTCCGAATTCAGTTTTACAACGCTTAGCCCAATTAGTTGATATTTCTATTGCACTAATTAATTTTTCTTTTTCACTTGTCATCTTTGGACATTCATCAAGAACCATTAGTATATCTGAATTAATAGATTTTTGTATCTGAATACTTTTTTCGGGGCTTAGAACAAATTTTTTACCGTCTAGGTGTGATGAAAAAACTGCACCTATGTTAATGTCAATTTTATTTAATTTTGCTAATGACATAATTTGAAAACCTCCTGAGTCAGTCAAAATTGGTTTTTGCCAATTCATAAAATTGTGTAGGCCTCCAAAAAGATCAAGAGTCATTGTGCCAGGCCTGATCATCAAATGATATGTATTACCAAGTATAACTTGAGTTCCAGTAGACAAAAGATCTTCTGCAAAAATACCCTTAACAGTACCTAAAGTTCCAACAGGCATAAAAGCAGGCGTGTCTATAACTCCTCTAGGTGTAGAAATTTTTCCTAACCTTGCCTTCTCATCTTGAGCTATTAACTCATATGAAAAAACCAGATCGTTCATGCGATTTATTTTTTCGATCTTAAAGAAATAATTTTTTCAGGGTCCTCAACGGCACCACTTGATCCATCACCTTTTTTAATTTTATCAATTAATTCCATACCCTTAATCACTTTTCCAAATGCGCTATAGCTTCTGTCTAAATGTGGCGCTGATTCAAAAACAATAAAAAATTGACTGTTTGCACTGTTAGGATCTGTAGATCTTGCCATAGATAAGACACCTCTATTATGTGCAACATCGCTAAATTCCGCTTTAAGATTTGGTAGATCGGAAGCACCCGTTCCGGCTAGTGCCAAATTAAACTCTGGTGTGTTAGAATTTCCAAATTGAACATCTCCTGTCTGGGCCATAAATCCATCTATAACTCTGTGAAATACCACTCCATCATATTTACCTTCATTGGCTAATGTTTCAAATCTCTTAACGTGATTTGGTGCAATTTTAGGATAAAGTTCTATCTCAACATCTCCATCTTTTAATTTTAATATCATTTTTCTCTCCTCTGTGTATGCGTTGTTTGTAGTTAAAAATAAAATTAGTAAAAAAAATAATGTTTTTTTCATTATATTTTTTCTTTCATTGATCTAATAACAGATTTTGTCACAAATTGACTTATATTACCTTTTAATTTTGCTATTTCTTTGACAAATTTTGATGAAATAATTTGATTTTCTACATCAGACATTAAAAAAATTGTTTCAATATTTTTGTTCAGTTTTTTGTTCATTCCTGCAAGCTGAAATTCATACTCAAAATCAGATACCGCTCTTAAACCACGAACTATAATTGAAGCATTGTATTTTTTACATAGATTGATGGTTAATGTGTTGAAAGGAATAACTATAATTCTTTTTTTATTTAGCTTCAAGTCAGAAAAAAGTGATTTTTGTATTATTTCAATTCTTTTGTCAATTTGAAAAAAATAATTTTTATTTTTTGTGTTTGTTGTCGCGACTATCAATCTATCACAAAGTTTTAAAGACTTTTGTATTACATCGGCATGTCCTAGTGTAATTGGGTCAAAAGTTCCTGGGTAAATTGCAGTTCTCATTTTTAATTGATATTATCCTCAATTTTAATAGCTGAAACAACTTTTTCTGCACCAGAAAGTTTTTTTATCGTCACACCCTGAGTGTTTCTGCCGGCAACTCTTATCTCTTTAACTGCACACCTCATTACGCTTCCTTTATCAGTAGATAATATGATTTCATCACTTTCTTCAACGATCAACGTTGCCGCTACACTGCCGTTCCTGGGTGAGTTAATAATTCCTATTATGCCTTTACCTCCTCTATTAGTTACGCGATATTCTAAAAATGAAGTACGTTTGCCATAACCATTTTCAGTTATAGATAATACAAATTTATTTAAACCATTTTTTATTTTTTCATCATTTTTTATGGTTTTATTGCTAATTTGAGGTGAGTCTAATACAGATAAAGATATAACTTTATCGCTATCGGACAATTGTATTCCTCTAATTCCTTTTGAAGATCTTCCTTTAAACAGTCTAAGTTTCTTTGCTGTAAATCTAATGCATTTTCCATTCATTGTACCCATCATTATATCTTGGTCATCTCTACAAATTTTTACACCAACAATTTTATCGTTAGTTTCTAGTTTCATAGCTATTTTTCCGTTAGCGTTAATGTTCGCAAAGTCCTCTAAACTATTTTTTCTTACATTTCCATTTGCTGTTACAAAAACAACTAATAAATTTTTCCAAAGACTTTCATCTTCTGGTAAAGGCATGATTGAACTTATTGACTGATGGTTTTTTAAAGGCAGTATATTAAATAGTGATTTCCCTTTTGAGTTGGTACTTCCTTCGGGGATCTTCCAGGCTTTAATTTTAAACGCGAGACCTTCTGAGGAAAAAAATATAACCGGTGTATGTGTGTTGGCGGTAAAAATTTGTACTACAAAATCTTCATCACGCGTAACGATACTGCTTTTTCCAACACCTCCCCTTTTTTGTTTTTTTAGACTTTCTAAGGGGCTTCTTTTTATATAACCTTGGTTAGTAATGTTAATAACAACAGACTCTTTCTGGATAGTTTCTTCAACACTGTAATTTAGCTCAGCATCTGTTATTTTAGTTCTTCTCGGCACAGCAAATCTTGTTTTTACCTCTGCTAACTCAGAACTTATTACCTTATAAAGTTCTTTTTTAGAGTTTAAGATTTTATTATATCCGATGATTAAATCTGACAGTTTATTTATCTCAGATTCTATTTCACTAATACCATATGCGGTTAATTTTTGAAGTCTTAGCTCTAAAATTGAATTAACCTGATCTTCAGAAAGCACGTAGCTGGATGGAGTTTTTTTCTTTTCAATTAAAACAATTAATTTGATACTTTTTTTTATCTTCCATTTCTTTGATAAAAGATTTTTTTTAGCTGTTTCTGTGTCTTTTGAATTTTTAATAATATTTATAACTTCATCAATATTTTCAACAGCGGTAGCAATACCAATCAAAATATGTGCTCTTTCTTCCGCTTTATTTAAATCAAACTTTATTCTTTTAGTTAAAGTCTCTTCTCTGAATTTTACAAATTCAGAAATAAATTCTTTTAAATTAAAAATTTTTGGTTTGTTGTCAACGATTGCGAGTGTATTGAAGCCAAAAGAGCTTTCAATATTTGTTAGTTTATATAGTTGTCTTCTAATAGTTTCTCCTTCGACTCCTCTTTTTAGTTCTACAACAACTCTAATTCCTTCTCTGTTAGACTCATCTCTTATGTCACTAATACCTTCAATTTTTTTTTCTCTAGCTAATTGCGCTATTCTTTCAACTAAAACAGATTTATTAACTTGGTATGGGATTGATTTTATTACCAACATTGACTTGTCATTTTTAAGAACTTCTTCTTCAATTTCACCTCTAATTTTAAAAGAACCTCTTCCTTTATTGTAACCTTGTTTAATAATATCAGTACCAATTATCACTCCACCAGTTGGGAAGTCTGGACCAGGTACGTGTTTCATAAGTTGGGCTATTGTAATATCTTTGTTGCCTATGTAAGCATTTGTTGCATCTATGACTTCACCTAAATTATGTGGAGGTATACTAGTTGCCATTCCAACAGCGATACCACCGGCTCCGTTCACTAATAAGTTTGGGTATTGAGACGGTAAAACGATAGGTTCTCTTTCTGTTTCATCGTAATTATTTCTATACGCTACAGTATTTTTTTCTAAATCTTCAGTTAAGAATTGAGCAATTTTTCCCAACTTGGTTTCCGTGTAACGCATTGCTGCAGGAGGATCTCCATCTATTGAGCCAAAATTTCCTTGCCCTTCAATCAAAGGTAGGCTCATTGAAAAATCTTGAACTAATCTTACAAGAGCATCGTAAACTGATTGATCGCCATGAGGGTGATATTTACCTATTACATCTCCGACTATTCTTGCAGATTTTCTAAAAGGTTTAGACCAATCGTAACCACCTTTATACATAGCAAAAATTATTCTTCTATGAACAGGTTTAAGACCATCACGAACATCGGGTAAAGCTCTACTTACAATTACGCTCATAGCGTAAGAAAGATAAGATGAGCTCATCTCATCTGATACTAAAATAGGTTTAAAAGAATTATTGTTTTGGGTGGTTATATTTTCCATTAAATCTAGAAAGGAATTTCATCGTCCAGGTCGTTATTTACTGTTTGGATGTCATCATTAGGTAGAGAGCTTTTGTTTTCAGAAACTAAATTTGAACTTTCGTTCTTGCTTTTTCCGTCCAACATAGTGAGACTTGAGTTATAACCTTGGAGAACCACTTCTGTAGAGTATTTGTCTTGACCTGAAGATTCATCTTTCCACTTTCTTGTAGTTAAAGCTCCCTCGATATAAACATTCGCGCCTTTTTTTAAATATTGTTGAACTACATTAACAAGACCTTCATTAAAAATTACAACCCTGTGCCACTCAGTTTTTTCTTTTCTTTCACCAGTAGATTTATCTTTCCAGGATTGCCCTGTAGCAATGCTGAGCCTTGCGACACTTTTACCGTTAACCATTTGTTTGATTTCAGGATCTGCGCCTAGTCTTCCGATTAATAGTACTTTATTTAAACTTCCAGCCATAATTTTAGTTGTTAATATGTGATTTGCTATTTAATAACAATTAAATTTATATCATATAAACAACTTAATTATAAGATGATTATTAATAAGGTTAAAAAAAATGTTGAAAAAAATCATTATAAAAGGTGCAAAAGAACATAATTTAAAAAATGTTTCTGTAGATGTTCCTAAAGATAAGCTTGTTGTAATTACGGGACTTTCTGGTTCAGGAAAATCATCTCTAGCTTTTGATACTATCTATGCAGAAGGACAGAGAAGATACGTCGAAAGTTTGTCTGCTTATGCTCGGCAGTTTTTAGATAAGATGAAAAAACCAAAAGTCGATCTTATAGAAGGATTAAGCCCCGCTATATCAATAGAGCAAAAAAATACATCTAAAAATCCAAGATCTACTGTAGCAACTGTTACTGAGATCTATGACTATATGAGAGTCTTGTACGCCAGAGTTGGTGTTCCTTATTCTCCGTTTACTGGTAAGCCTATTGTTTCTCAATCGGTTAGTGAAATGGTGGATAAAATTAAAACATTGCCAAAAAGTAACACGATTTATTTGATAGCTCCAATCGTTAGAGGAAGAAAAGGAGAATATAAAAAAGAAATTTTAAATTATAAAAAAAGAGGATTTCAAAAAATTAAGGTAGATGGGAAGTATTATGAAATTAATGATTTTCCAGAATTAAACAAAAAGGTTAAACATGATATTTCAATCATTATAGACAGAATAATAATAAATTCTAATATTGGAAATCGTTTAGCAGATAGTGTTGAGACCGCATTAAGTATATCTAATGGGCTTTTGATTGTTGAATATGAGGACGAAACATTGCCTAAAAAATTTAGAAAAGTTGAAACAATTACTTTTTCATCAAAATTTTCATGTCCTGAAAGTGGTTTTACTTTAGAGGAAATAGAACCAAGATTATTTTCATTTAACAGTCCTTACGGTGCCTGTGAAGAATGCGAGGGTATAGGTCATAATTTAAATGTTGATCCTAATCTAGTAGTGCCGGATACAAAAAAAAGTCTTCAAGATGGCGCTGTTGAACCTTGGTCAAAATCAACTTCTATGTATTACGCACAAACACTTTCATCTATTTCAAAACACTATAAATTTGCTTTGTCTGACCCTTGGAAAAAGTTATCAAAAAAAATTCAAGATATAATATTGTACGGATCAGATGAAGAGGAAATTAAATTTTCTTACGATGACAATTATCAATCTTATACAACTAAAAAAACTTTTGAAGGAGTTGTCAATAATCTTGAAAGAAGATATTTAGAAACTGATAGTGAATGGAAAAGAGAAGAGATTGCCCAATATCAAAGTGAGTCTAATTGTGAAAAATGTAAAGGACAAAGATTGAAAGAAGAATCTTTATGCGTAAAAATAAATGAACTTAATATTAGTGATGTAACAAAAAAATCAATTGATGATGCAAAAAAGTGGTTTGATAATTTAAATTCAGTTTTAAACGATAGAGATAAAAAGATAGCTACGCACATATTGAAAGAAATAAATGAGAGACTTAATTTTCTTTTAAATGTTGGACTTAATTATTTAACTCTATCAAGGGAGTCTGGTACTTTGTCTGGTGGTGAGGCACAAAGAATCCGTCTTGCTTCCCAAATTGGCTCTGGACTAACCGGAGTTTTATATGTTCTTGACGAACCTTCGATTGGTTTACACCAAAGAGATAATAAAAAATTAATAACTGCATTAAAAAAACTTAGGGACCTTGGGAATACAGTTATTGTTGTGGAACATGATACTGAAACAATGGAAAATGCAGATCATATTATAGACATAGGTCCAGAAGCAGGTGTACATGGTGGTGAGATAGTAGCAGAGGGAACTTATGAGGATATTGTCAAAAACACTAAAAGTATAACGGGAAACTATTTATCCGGAAAAAAATATATCGCGCTACCAAGAAAAAGACGGACAGCAAAAAATGGTAGATTTTTAGAAATCCTTGGAGCTACAGGTAACAACTTAAAAAAAGTTGATCTTAAAATTCCAATCGGTGCTTTTACTTGTGTTACTGGAGTTTCAGGAAGTGGAAAATCAACCTTAATACTTCACACATTATTCAATGCCTTAAACTTAATTTTAAATACTACTAAAGCAAAAAAAACACCTAAGGCATTCAGAAATTACAAAGGTACAGAATTAATAGATAAGATTATTGATATTGATCAATCTCCAATAGGAAGAACTCCAAGATCAAATCCCGCAACATACACAGGTGCGTTTGGGCCAATAAGAGATTGGTTTGCTTCTCTTCCTGAGGCAAAAGCCAGAGGCTATAAAATAGGAAGATTTTCTTTTAATGTTAAAGGTGGAAGATGTGAAACATGCGAGGGTGATGGTGTTATCACTTATGAAATGCACTTTTTACCTGATGTGTTTATACCATGCGATACTTGTAAGGGCACAAGATATAACAGAGAGACACTAGAAGTTAGATTTAAGGATAAAAATATTGCTGATGTTCTAGACATGACAGTTGAAGAAGGGTGTGAGTTTTTTGAAAATATTCAAACAATTAGATCGAAACTAATAACATTAAAACATGTGGGCTTAGGTTACATAAAGATTGGACAACAAGCCACAACTCTTTCTGGTGGTGAGGCTCAAAGAATAAAACTAGCTAAAGAATTATCAAAAAGATCGACGGGAAGAACTTTATATATATTAGACGAACCTACTACGGGACTTCACGCTCACGATATTAAAAAGCTTTTAGAGATATTACAAGCATTTGTAAACACAGGTAATACAGTTGTAGTAATTGAGCATAATTTAGATGTAATTAAAACAGCTGATTGGGTTGTTGATATGGGGCCTGAAGGTGGTATCGAGGGAGGTGAAATAATAGCAGAAGGAACTCCAGAAATGATTTCAGAAACCAAAGAAAGTTATACAGGTCAATTTCTAAAGGATATTCTATTCAAAGACACAATGAAAAAAACTGCATAATTAATTAATTGTATGCTATAAGATAATCATGGGATATTTACTACAATCATTATCTAAAACTATTCACGCTTCAATTGTACTTACAATATTACTTTTCTTTAGCCTGCATTTTTTTGGTGATGGTTTTGCATTCGACAGAATATTTTGGAGTTGGTTATTTAGATACCTTCATGTGATTGCTGGAATTATGTGGGTTGGATTACTTTGGTATTTAAACTTCGTTCAAATTCCTTCTATGCCTAAAATTCCAGATGAGCAAAAACCTGCTATATCAAAAGTTATAGCACCAGCAGTTTTGTTTTGGTTTAGATGGGCTGCTTTAGCAACAATCATAACAGGATTAATTGTAGCTACATTAAATGGTTACGTTCACCAAGCAATGATACTTGGAATTGGAAGCGGATTTGGAAAAAATGCTGCGATTGGAATTGGAATGTGGCTTGGAATAATAATGGCTTACAATGTCTGGTTTGTTATTTGGCCTAATCAGAAAAAAGCTCTTGGTATGATAGAATGTACACCAGAAGAAAAGGCTAAATCAGCAAGAACTGCAATGCTGTTTTCAAGAACTAATACCTTGCTTTCTCTGCCAATGTTACTTTCAATGGTGGCAGCTCAAAATCTTTACTAAAAATTAAATATCGTCATCTTTTAACAAAGTTTTTTGCGTTACCTTAAAGTAATTAAGAACAGGGCTTGCTACGTAGATTGATGAATACGTTCCTATTATAACGCCTAATATCATTGCAAAAGAAAAACCTTTTAAGATTTCACCACCTAAAATAAATATTGAAAATAAAGCTAAGAGCGTTGTTAAGGAGGTAATTACCGTTCTCGATAGCGTTTCATTTACCGATATATCTGTAATTTCATTAGTTTTAAGTTTTGAATATTTTAATAAATTTTCTCTGATACGGTCAAATATTACAACAGTGTCATTCATAGAGTAGCCGACTATTGTCAAAACTGCTGCTACTATAGAAAGATTTACTTCGAAAGATAGAATGGAAAAAATACCAAGGGTAATAATTACATCATGTATAAGCGCAACAATAGCACCAAGACTAAATTGCCACTCGAATCTAATCCAAATATAAAATAACATAGCACCTAATGCTAGTACTATAGCTGTAATACCTTGTTTAAGAAGTTCTCCGCTTACTTTTGGACCAACGGTTTCTACTCTCCTAAAATTTACAGCTGTACTAATTTTTTTTGATATACTATTTTTTAAATCAGTTATAAATTTTTCATTTTCATTTGCATTTTTTTCAAACTTGATTAAAAAATCACCTTCTGCACCAAATTGCTTTACATTGACATCGCCCAATTCAGGCATGTTCAGCGATGCTCTTATATCTTGAATTTGAATATTTTTATTTTCAATTCTAATTTCTAATAAAGTACCACCTTTAAAATCTACGCCATAATTTAATCCTTTAAAAAATAAAAATAGAATGCTGATAAATACGGCTAATAACGAAAGAATGTTAGCAATATTAAAGAATTTAGAAAAATTTATTTTATTATTCATTATAATTTAAAATACTTTCCTTCTTTGTCGCTTAAAACGATGACTGAAGTTAAGTGTCTAGCAATAAAATAAGCAGAAAAGAGTGTTGTTATTATGCCTATACCAAGAGTTACCGCAAAACCTTTTACAGGACCTGATCCAAAAATGAATAAAATCGCAGCAGCTATTAAAGTTGTAACATTAGCGTCGATAACGGTAATCTTAGCTTTATTATAGCCTGTGTCAAAGGCATGTATAATCGATTTTTCTGTTTTCAATTCTTCTTTAATTCTTTCATAAATTAAAACATTTGAATCAACGGCCATGCCAACTGTTAAAATAATTCCTGCTATGCCGGGTAAAGTTAACGTTGCTTCTAGAACAGTTAAAATCCCAACCATCATAAACAAGTTTGCAATAAGTGAAATATTAGAGACCAAACCAAAAATTCTATATTTAACAAACATAAACATAATAACGAGAATAAACCCTATAATAAGAGAGAATATCCCGGCGTCTATTGAATCCTTTCCGAGGTCTGGACCAACAGTTCTTTCTTCAACAATATTAATTGGAGCAGGTAAAGCACCCGATCTAAGCAGAAGAGCAAGATCTGTAGATTCTTGAAATGAAAACCCACCAGAGATAGTCCCTGTTCCACCTGTAATAGCTTCACGTATTTGTGGAGCGCTAATTACAGAATTATCAAGTACAATGGCAAGTCTGCGACCAACATTTTCTGTGGTAACTCTTCCAAATTTTTGGGCCCCTAACCTATCCAATGTAAATAGCACAATAGGTTGGTTAGATTGATTGTCAAATTGGGGTTGTGCATCAACTAAATTATCTCCACTAATAACAACTCGCTTACTCACTGTAAGCTCTTCGTTGTTTTCGGATAAAATTAGTT
>CAJQTN010000038.1 GCA_905620505.1 uncultured Pelagibacteraceae bacterium | reverse complement strand
AAAAAGAAAATCTGGTGCCCCTTATGTTGTTCACCCAGTCGCTGTAGCAGACATATTAGCAGGATTAAAGTTGGACAGCGCAACAATTATAACTGGATTACTGCACGATACTATAGAGGACACAAAAACAACTTATGATGTAGTTTTAAAAGAATTTGGCAAAGAAGTTGCAGATTTGGTTGATGGTGTAACAAAAATATCAGCTTTGGAAGAAAAAGCAGCAGATAACTCTCAAGCGGAAAATTTTAGAAAATTAATTTTAGCTACCTCTAAAGATATACGTGTTTTATTAGTAAAATTAGCCGACCGTTTACACAATATGAGAACGATTGATGCATTTCAATCTGAAGATAAAAAAAAACGAATAGCGAAAGAAACAATGGAAATTTATGCACCTCTAGCAGAGAGAATGGGCATGAATCTAATAAGAGACGAACTTGAAGATCTTTCCTTTTCTGTTCTAAACAAAGAAGCAAGGGATTTAATAACTAAAAGATTAAGATTTATTAAAAACAATAGAGTAAATGATTTTGGATTTATTGCTGATGATTTAATTGCTGTTTTAAAAGAAAATGGTGTAATGGCAACACTTGCCGGCAGAGAAAAAACACCTTTTTCAATTTGGAGAAAAATTCAAAATAAAAAAATTTCCCTTGAACATTTAACTGACATAATAGGATTTAGAGTAGTGGTAGATAATATATCTGATTGCTATAAAACACTTGGAATTTTTCATAGCAAATACTCAGCAATACCTTTTAAGTTTAAAGATTATATTTCTACACCTAAGATTAATAAATACCAGTCTATACATACAGCCATCATAGGACCTAAGGACCAAAGAGTGGAAATACAAATCAGGACTTCCCAGATGCATGATTTCGCAGAGAGAGGAATAGCCTCCCATTGGAAATATAAATCATCTGAAAAATTTTCTGACTTATCATGGAAAGAATATGATTGGCTTAGAGATTTAGTTGAGATTATGGAAACAGAAAATAGCCACGAACACAACTATGAGTTTACCAAACTCCAGATGTTTCAAGAAAATGTTTTTTGTTTTTCACCTAAAGGAGCTGTTATAAAACTACCCAAAGACGCAACACCAATTGATTTCGCGTATGCGGTGCACACTAAAATTGGAAATACAGCAATTGGGTGTGTGATCAATGGACGTGAATCAGCTTTACAATCTATTCTTTACAATGGCGACACTATAGAAATAATCAATTCAAAAAATGTCTCTCCATCTTTACATTGGGTTTCTTCATCGAAAACTGGCAAAGCTAGAGCAGCAATTAAAAGGTATTGGCAGGATAAAACAGGAGCTAATAAAATTAAAAAAAACAAGCTTTACAAAAGCACATTAGTTATGGATTTACCAGATCAACCAGGCGTACTAGGAGAGATTAGCACTTTAATAGGCGTAAATCGTTGCAATATTTTAAACGTAGAGTTATTGGGTAAAAAAGATAAATTCATTCATTTTTCGTTCGATATACAAATAAATGATTTAAAAAACTTTACAAACTTGATAAGTCAAATCAAACAAAAAAACTTGAATTTTAGAATCGTTAGACACAAAGAAAAAAAAAATGCTTTCATACGAAGAATCCTTGAAAATTTTAAAAGAAACTAACGCATTATTAGATGGTCACTTTATACTTTCTTCTGGCTTGCGTAGTGCCCAATATATTCAATGTGCACAGCTTTTAAGCAAACCATATAAATCAATTATTTTTTGTAAATCACTTGCTGAAAAAATATCTAAAGAAATAAAAGAAATTGACTTAATTCTTTCTCCAGCAATGGGAGGTGTTATTATTGGGTATGAAATGGGAAGATTACTTAATAAAGAAACAATTTTTTCAGAACGTATTGATGGGAAATTTCAACTTAGGAGAGATTTTCAAATCCTAAAAAAATCTAAAGTTTTAATCGTAGAAGATGTGATCACAACTGGAAAATCTAGCATTGAATGCTCCGACCTTGTAAAAAGAGCAGAAGCCGATGTAGTAGGTTTTGCATGTCTTGTTGACAGATCAAATAATAATTCTTCAATTAGTAAAAAAATTGTTTCACAAATAGAAATAAATATACCCACATACAAAGAAAATGCTTTACCAAAAAGCCTAATTTCTTTACCAGCCACAAAACCAGGTAGCAGAGTAATTAAATGAAAAAGATAAGACTTGGAGTGAACATAGATCATGTTGCCACTGTTAGAAATGCAAGAGGAGAAAATTATCCTAGTCCATTACGCGCCGCTATATTAGCTGAGAAATGTGGGGCACACTCAGTAACAATTCACTTAAGAGAAGATAGGAGACATATAAACGACCACGACTTGAAAGAGATTAAATCTAAACTAAAAATTCCACTGAATCTAGAAATAGCAGCAACAAGTGAGATGTTGAAAATTGCCTTAAGACATAAGCCAAACTTTGTCTGCATAGTACCTGAAAAAAGAAAAGAGATTACAACAGAGGGTGGCTTAAACTTAAACTACAATCAAATTTTTTTGAAAAAAATTATTAACAAATTAAAAAAAAACAATTCAAGAGTTAGCTTGTTTATAGAACCAAATATTCAAGATGTTAAAATCTCTAATTATCTTGGTGTAGATGGCATAGAATTTCACACAGGTAAAGTTTGCAATTTAATAAATCAAAATA
>CAJQTN010000037.1 GCA_905620505.1 uncultured Pelagibacteraceae bacterium | reverse complement strand
ATAACAAATTATATCTAGACAGAAAAAATAGATTCAAAAAAAACAACAAGAGTCTTATGAAAAAAGAAATTTTTACTTTTATAAACGTTATTATTAGTTTTTTTAGAAGTTGTTTTTTTTAAAGTATCTACTAAACATGTACATAGAACAATATGCAAAATAAGAATAAACTTTTAGACTTACACCAATTAAGAGCTCTAAGATTAAGATCTAATAATAAAAAAATTATACTATGTCATGGTGTTTTTGACCTTCTACATATTGGTCATATTAATTATTTTAAATCTGCAAAGAAGCTCGGTGACATTTTAGTTATTTCTGTAACAGATGACCAGTTTGTTAACAAAGGACCAGGAAGACCAGCGTTTAAAATTGATGATAGAGTCAAGTTTCTTAAAGAAATCGATTGTATAGATTATGTTTGCATTAGCAACGCCACTACTTCAGAGAAGATTATAAAAAATTTAAAGCCAAATTTTTATTGCAAAGGTGTAGATTATTTAGGTGTTTCAAGAAAAAAAGATCTTAAACTTGATAAAGAACTGAAAGCATTAAAGTCTATTAGAGGAAAATTTTCCATAATAAAAGAAGCAAGTTTTAGCTCAAGCAAAACCATTAATGACAACGGGCTTCAAAATTTTAGCGAAGATTGTAAAAAATATATAAATTTAATTAGAAGTAATTTTAATAATATTAATATTTTAAAAAAACTAGAATTATTTAAAAATAAAAAAGTTTTAGTCATAGGAGAAACTATTATTGACAAATACACAACTACCGAGGCTATAGGAAAATCAGGTAAGGAACCGATGATAGTCGTTAAGAAAAAAAATGATATTAAATTTTTGGGTGGAGTTGGTTATATTGCAAATTTATGCTCAAGTTTTGCAAAAGCTGTAAAAGTGATTAGTTTTTTAGGCGAATTAAAGAACGAAAAAAAATTTATTTTTCAAAATTTAAATAAAAAAATTAAATATAATTTTTTATTAAAAAAAAATTCTCCAACTATTCTAAAAACTAGATATCTAGATGAATATAAAAAAAGTAAAATCATTGGTATTTATGATTTAAATGATGACCCGTTATCTAAAGACGAAGAGAATAAGTTTTATAAACTGTTGAAAGAAAATATAAACAAATACGATATTATAATTGTCGCTGATTACGGACATGGAATTATTACTAAAAAAATTAGAAAACTTATCACAAGCAATAGTAAAAAAGTTTTTTTAAATACCCAAATTAATTCATTTAATAGAGGTTACCATACAGTCTATAAATATAAAAAAATTAATACTTTAGTGATTAACGAAAGTGAACTTCGTTACGAGACTAGTGATAGAAATTCTAGCATTTTATTTTGTGTAAAAAAAATAAGAAAAAAAGTCAAAGCTGAAAATATTATAGTTACACAAGGAAATCGAGGTGCTCTATTTATAAATTGCAAAGATTGGTCCTGTATTTCTTGCCCAGCTTTTAATCAAGCAAGTGTAGACACAATAGGCGCCGGGGATACTTTTCTTGCTTTATCTGCGTTATGCGCTGGTTCTAAAATTGATAATAGATTAACATTATTAATAAGTTCTTTAGCCGCAAGCTTTTCTACAAATCAATTAGGAAATATTTCCACATTTAATTACGATATTTTAAAAAAACAAATTAACCATATTCTCAAATAATTTTTATACATGAATTTTTTAATTACAGGTGGTTGTGGGTATATTGGAACGGAAATAACTAAGCATTTATTGTCAAACAGTCACAAAGTTACCGTCATAGATAATTTATGGTTTGGCAATAATCATAAAAAACATAAAAATTTAAAAATAATTAAAGAAGACATGAGAAATTTTGATAAAATAAACATAAAAAATATTCACACTATTATTCACTTAGCTAACATTGCAAATGATCCAAGTGTAGAATTGAATCCAACATTATCTTGGGAAGTAAATGTCTTAGCGTCTAAAATAATCGCAGAACACGCTATTAAAAATAGAGTTAAAAAAATAATTTTTTTTAGTTCTGGAAGTGTATATGGAGTAAAAAAAGAAAAAAAAGTTACAGAAGATTTGAAACTAAATCCCATATCTGTTTATAATAAAACTAAAATGATCGCAGAAAGAATATTTTTGAGCTACAAAAATCAAATTGATATAAAATGTCTAAGACCAGCAACTGTATCTGGTTTTTCCCACAGACTTAGGCTTGACCTTACGGTTAACAAATTAACATTTGACGCGTTTTATAAAAAAAAAATCTTTGTAGATGGCGGCAAACAGGTAAGGCCGAATATTCAAATACAAGACATTTTAAGAATTATCGATCACTTTTGTTTGAGTAAAATTTTTTTTAAGCATAATATTTATAATATAGGGTTTGAAAATTTAAGCATTCTACAGATAGCTAAAAAAATAAAGAAAAAAATAGGTGCAAAAATAATTATTAACAAAAGTAGAGACATCAGATCTTACAGACAAGACTCCTCAAGACTTTTAAAAACAGGCTTTAAGCCAAAGTATAATGTAGATTATGCAATAGAACAGTTGTCTAACTACTTCAAAAAAACACAAAAAAAAAAGTTTGGTATTAATAATTTTAATTTAAAAAAAATGACTAAACTTAAAATTAACTAGTTAAAAAATGGAATCTCAAGAAAATAAAATAAAGTCTCTAAGAAGATCAATTATAGACATGATAAAAGTTAGAAAAGGAGGGCATCTTGGTCCAGCACTATCACTTGTAGAAATATTATACGTTCTATACGAGTATATATTAAATTTTAATCCTAAAAACCCATCGTGGAAAAAAAGAGATAGGTTAATTTTTAGCAAAGGACATGGCTGCTTAGCTTTATATGCAATATTAGCTGAAAAAAAATTTATAAAAAAATCTGATCTTAAAACTTTTTGTGAGCCTAATTCTATTTTAGGCGGTCATCCTGAAAAAAATAAAATTCCTGGCGTTGAAGCTTCAACAGGTTCTTTAGGCCATGGATTACCCATAGGAGTAGGCATGAGTTTAGCTGCAAAATTAAATAAAGAAAAACACAAAATTTTTGTTATTCTTGGAGACGGAGAGATGAACGAAGGATCAAATTGGGAAGCTTTAATGACTGCATCCAAACACAAGCTGGAAAACCTAACAATAATTATTGATCGTAACAAACTACAAGCTTATGGAAAAACTGAGGATATTCTTAGCATCGAACCTCTCAAGTCTAAGTTAGAGAGTTTTGGATCAGAAGTGAAAAGCACCGATGGTCACGATATAAATAAGCTAAAGAAAATATTAAAAAAAACACCTTTTAAGAAAGGTAGAATATCAGCTTTAATTTGCAACACCACAAAAGGCAAAGGTTTGAACTTTGCCGAAAACAAAGGAGAGTGGCATCATAAATCGAACTTGAGTGAGCAGGAAATCGATAAAATGTATAATTTTTTGAAATGAGAAAAACATCTTTAGATACAGTCTATGAAATAGCCAAAAAAAATAAGAAAGTTATTTTCTTAGGCTCAGATTTAGGCTTCAAGACTTTAGACGACATGAGAGTTCGGTTACCTAAAAATTTTCTCATGGAAGGTATTTGTGAACAAAATCTTATAGGAATGTCAGCAGGCTTAGCTATGGAGGGATATATTCCTTACATTAATACAATCGGTACATTTTTAACAAGAAGATGTTATGAGCAAATTTTTTTAGATATATGCTTACATAATTTACCTGTAAGATTAATTGGAAATGGAGGTGGGCTTGTATACGCACCTCTTGGACCAACCCATTTATCGGTAGAAGATTTCGCAATACTTAGGCCAATTCCAAATATGACCATCATTTCTCCATGCGATGCCATCGAAATGAAAAAAATTATGTTGCAAACAGAACTTTTTCCAGGGCCAATCTATATAAGAGTGGCTAGAGGTGGGGATAAAATAATAACTAGCAAAGAAACAAATGTGAAAATAGGTAAAGCTGTTGAACTTATTAAGCCTATTGAGGCCGTATTTATTACAACAGGTACTACGACACAAATCGCTTTAGATGCGATTAATTTGTTAAATTCAAACAATTCTAAAATAGGCTTAGTTCATTTGCATACGGTTAAACCATTAGACACAACTTATTTAAAAAATTTATTTAATTCAACAAAGCTCGCTGTTATTGTTGAAGAACATTCAGTTGTAGGAGGCCTTGGAAGTGCGATTCTAGAGTTTATAAATGATTATAGAATAGAAAATGTTAGAATAAAAAGAATTGGGATCCCAGACAAATTTGTTGAAAAATATGGAACACAAGAAACTTTACTTAAATATTTAAAGATAGATAGAGATAATTTAATTGAAGAAATGAAAAAACTTTTAAAAGGTAACTAAATGTATATTGAAAAAAAAGAACAAGTAATTATTCAAAACTTTGAAAAAAATGGTTATTTGATATTTAAACCAGAAGATCAAAAAATATTAAATAATATCAAGAGTAAGTTTTTAAGTTTTTTAGCAAAAAAAATTTATAATAAAAAAAGTAAAAATGAATCTTATATTTTGAATAATATTCATAAGTATATTGAAAAAAAAAAATTAAATGATTTTAGGCTAGATATAATTAAAAAAATAAATAGCACTAATGAAATTAAAGAAAAAGTTTACAAATTATCTAAAAAATACCTAGATACTCTAGTAGGAAATGAATTAGTAATTCAAAAAAGAATAAATTTAAGCATTCAATTACCTAAAGATTCTTCTTCACTGCTACCTTTACACGCTGACACATGGTCAGGTGTTTCTCCTTTCGAGTTAGTTGTTTGGTTGCCCCTCGTTAATTGTTACGAAACTAAAACAATGTATATTTTACCCTCTCATAAAATGAAAAAATATGAATCTAAACTTATTAATAAAAAAACTAAATCAAGCGAGCAAATTTTTAATTTAATCAAAAAAGATTTAATATGGCTAAAGGTAAATTATGGTGAGATATTAGTTTTTGATCAATCACTGCCTCACGGGAATATAGTTAACAGAGAAAAAGAAACTCGATGGTCTATGAATATTAGATTTAAAGGTATTTTTACACCGTATGGTGATAAAAAAATAGGAGAGTTTTTTGAACCCATAACCTTAAAACCAGTTTCTAAAAAAGGCATGAACTATAAACTCCCAGGCCAATGAAGAAGTTGAGAGGATATATTTTTAGCAGACCCTTTATGGAGGAAAGAGTACCACAACACGTTCAAAACATTATACTTAGAAATTATTGTGAAAAAAACAATTATACATTTTTACTAAGTTCTGTTGAGTATAAAATGAATAAAAGTTTTATTATTTTAGAACTTGTTATTAAAGAATTAAAAAAATTAGATGGCTTGGTAGCCTATAGCATGTTTCAATTTCCTGAGAATGAAATTGAAAGGAATAAAATATTAACTAAAATTTTAAAGCAGAAAAAAGAAATTCATTTTGCTGTTGAAGATTTTAAAATTAAAAATAATGAGGATGCTAAAAAATTTAATGAAATATGGTTAGTAAAAAAAAATTTAAAATATTGCCCACAAAAAATTTAAATGAGTAAAGAAAAATTTATTATTCAAAAATTACACACATCTTCTAAAAGAGATTATTTAAAGAGGATGAATAATAATAAGGCTAAATGTATGAATGTTAGTCAGAAATTTGATAAAAATTACTGGGATGGGGATAAAAAATATGGTTACGGCGGGTACAGATATATTAAAGATAGATGGAAACCAGTAGCGAATAAAATTATAAAAAAATATAATCTAAAAAACAATTCATGTATTTTGGATGTTGGGTGTGGAAAAGGTTATCTTTTATATGAGATCAAAAAAATATTACCAAACATTAAATTTTTTGGAATAGACGTCTCTAAATATGCCAAAAAAAAAGCACACAAAGAAGTAGAAAAAAATATTAAAATTGTAAACGCCTCTAACAAGTATCCTTTTAAAAAAAAACATTTTGATTTAGTAATTTCTATCAACACTCTTCACAATTTCGAGATAAATGATTTAAAGAAATCTTTAAGTGAAATTAGTAGAGTTGGAAAAAAATCATATATAGTTGTTGAAAGTTTTAGAAATAATATTGAGTTATTTAATCTTCAATGTTGGGCATTAACATGTAAATCTTTTTTTTCAAAAGATGAATGGAAATGGATTTTTAAAGAGTTTAAATACCTAGGTGATTTTGAATTTATTTATTTTAAATAAAAATTTTTATGAAAACTAAAAAAAAAATATTAATTCTTGGAAGTTCAAGTTTTGCAGGTGCATCAATGGTCAATTTCTTACTAAGCAAGAATGATTATTTAGTACTTGGAACTTACAGAAGAAAAAAAATTAAACAATATTTACCTTATAATTATAATAAAAATTTAAAACTATTTAAAGAATACAAAGTAGATTTTTCAGGCAAAACAAAAAAAATACTAAAAATTTTATCCACTCAAAAACCAGAATACATTATAGATTTTGCATCTATTTGCATGGTTAACGAAAGTTGGAAAAATCCTGAGATTTATTTTAAAACCAATGTTTTATTTAAAGCTGAAATATTTAAATACTTGAGTTCAGTAAAATTTTTAAAGAAATATATTTATATTTCTACCCCAGAAGTATTTGGATCTTCTGATAATTTTATAAATGAAAAAAACACAACTTTTAATCCAAGCACACCTTATGCTACTTCAAAATTAGCGGCAGAAATGTTGATTAAAAATTATTTTAATTTTTATAAATTGCCATCAATTTTAACAAGATTTTCCAATTTTTATGGCCCGGGGCAACCGTTGTATAGATTAATACCAAAAATTATTACATGCATAGACCATGGTAAAAAATTTCCTATCGAAGGCAGCGGTAAATCTAAAAGAAATTTTATTTTTTCTTATGATTTTTGCAATGGTATTTATAAGACTTTGAGAAATGGAAGAATTGGAAAAACCTATCATTTCTCAGGCAATAAATTTTATAGCGTTTTAGATGTTGCTAAAACTATCTGCGACTTAAAGTCTTTTAAGTTAAACAAGTTAATAAAAAAAACCACAGGAAGAACAGGGCAGGATTTACTATATAAACTTGGATCGTTTAGCACTCAAAAAGCCTTGAAATGGAAACCTGTTTATTCCTTAAAAAAAGGCTTGAACGAAGTTATAAACTACCATAAAAAAAATTTTGTTAACTTCTCTAAAAACAATTTAACTTATGATGATAAAATTTTAAAAAAATAATGAAAAACTTTCTACCAGCTGAGTATAAAAAAAATGAAAAACTTAAGATCAACCATAGTTATCTTGTTGAACAATTTGCAGACTATTCAAAAATTTTTAAAGAAGTCGAGAAAGTAGTTAAAAAAGGAGATTATACCTTAGGTAAGGAAGTTGATATTTGTGAAAAAAACTTTGCTAAAAGAACTGGAGCAAAATTTGCCATTAGTGTTGGTAATGGTACCGACGCACTACTTTTGTCGTTAAAAGCTTTAAACATTGGACCGGGAGACGAAGTAATTACTGTTCCTTACACCTTTGTTGCAACCGTCGGATCAATTGTTACCGCTGGAGCAAAACCTGTTTTTGTAGACATTAAAGAAGACTACAACATGGATGAGAAAAAAATAAAAGCAGCTATAACCAAAAAAACAAAAGCAATAATGCCTGTTCACTGGGCGGGTAGACCATGTGAAATGGATAAAATATATTCTATTGCAAAAAAACATAATTTGCATGTTGTTCAAGATAGCGCTCACGTCATTGGAGCAAGGTTCAGAAAAAAACACTTAGTAAATTTTGGTGACACATGCACCTACAGCATGCATCCACTTAAAAACTTAAATGTTTGGGGAGACGGTGGTTTTATTGTAACAAATAAAAAAGTATTGGCTGAGAAATTGTATCTCATTAGAAATCATGGCCTTAAAAACAGAAATAATGTTGAGATATTTGGTTACAATTCTAGACTAGATAGCATTCAAGCAGCTGTAGCTAACTATAAAATGAAAAATAAGCTAGACAATATCACAAGCAAAAGAATTAGAAATTCTAAACTACTAGATAAATTATTATCTAAAAATAGTAATATTATTACCGTAGAAAGATTAAAGTATTTAAAAGAAGTTTTTCACTTATATCATATCAATGTGAAGAACTTAAGAACCAGAGAATTGTTGCAAAAATATTTAATTAAAAACAATGTTGATGCAAAAGTACACTATCCCATACCTGTTCACCTTCAGCGAGCAGCAAAGTATCTAAAATATAAAAAAGGCGACTTTCCTGTTGCGGAAAAAATGGCCAATACCTCTCTCTCTTTACCTGTGCACGAATTTATTGATGTTAGACATATTAATCACATGACTAAAGTCATTTTTAATTTTTTTGAAAAACAAAGATAAATAAATTATATAAATAATAATTACTATTTATAGTTGCATTAAAACTTATAGTTTTTTTTAAATTTTATTACCATCTAATTTTTATTCTTATTGGAAAAATAAATATTAATAATATATTCCTGTAGACAATTAATCGACTCATTATGAAACTAACAAAAGAACAAAATCAAGAGATTGCTGACCAACAATCACAAAAGAACGTTACAAAAAGAGTAACCTCTCCTGAGTTAGAAAAAATTCTCTATAATGCTATTCCAATATTAGATCATGGATTTGTTCGTGTGGTTGATTACATGGGAGACGACAGTTCAATTGTTCAGTCGGCTAGAGTATCTTATGGAAAGGGAACAAAAAAAGTTTCAACAGATGAAGGTTTAATAAAATACTTAATGAGACACTGGCATTCAACGCCTTTTGAAATGTGTGAAATAAAATATCACGTTAAGCTTCCAATCTTTATAGCAAGACAATGGATTAGACACCGAACCGCAAATGTTAATGAATATTCAGCAAGATATTCAATTTTAGATAAAGAGTTTTATATTCCAAATAAAGAACAACTATCGGCTCAGTCTACAATTAACAGACAAGGTAGAGGAGATCTTATTACAGGAGATCAAGCTGATGAGGTTCTTCAAATTTTAAAAGATGATGCAACTCGAACTTACGGTAATTATGAAAAAATGCTAAACGAAAAATTTGACGGAACAGTTATAGATGAAAAAAAATCTGGATTAGCGAGAGAGCTTGCTAGAATGAATTTAACTTTAAACTCTTACACTCAGTGGTATTGGAAAACTGATCTGTTAAATTTATTAAATTTTTTATTTTTAAGAGCAGACAGCCATGCTCAATATGAAATTAGAGTTTATGCTGAAGCTATGTTAGAGACAGTCAAAAAATGGGTACCTATTACGCACTCTGCATTTTTAGATTACAGAGTCGGCGCCGCACATATATCAGGAAAGGGATTAAAAATAATTAAATCCATGCTAAGTGGAAAAGAAGTTAAGTATGAAGATTCCGGTCTAGGCAAAAGAGAATGGAATGAATTGATGGAAGTTTTAGAGTTACAAAAAACTATATAAACTTCTCAGATACTTTCTTAGCTATATCCGTAAACAATAACGATACTTCGTGTTCGGGAGAAGAATGAGTTAAGGGTAGACCTTTATCTGATGCAATTCTTAGATCTTGATGAAGTGGAATTTTACCTAAAAATTCTTTATTAAATTCTTTAGCGGTTTTTTCAACACCTCCTTCACCAAAAATTTTATATTTTTTTCCATCATCGCCTTTAAAAAAACTCATATTATCTATTAGTCCAATTATATTAATTTTTGTTTTGTTAAACATTTGAATACCTCTTTTAACATCTAGTAATGCCATATCTTGCGGAGTTGAAACAATGATCGCACCATCTACCATTATGTCTTGAGCGAATGTAAGTTGTGTATCGCCAGTTCCTGGAGGCATATCCACAATTATATAATCAAGATCTTTCCATAATACTTTTTCTGTTAATGTTTTAATGGCACTTATGACCATAGGTCCTCTCCATATCATAGGTGTTGTTTCGCCAACTAAAAATCCCATCGACATACACTGAATGCCGTAACCATCGACAGGGAATATAGCTTTACCATTCTCTGTTTCAGGTTTTATATTTTTACCAATTAACTTTGGTAAAGATGGTCCAAAAATATCAGCATCGAGTATTCCAACTTTTTTTCCTAAATTTTTAAGAGCAAAAGCTAAGTTTACTGCGAAGGTTGATTTCCCAACGCCTCCTTTAGCGCTTGAAACCATAATCGTGTACTTCGTACCTTTAATAGGAGTTCTTATGAATTTCTTTGGCTCACCTTTTTGTTTTGTCGCATTACTCATTTTTTCTTTTATATCACTCATAATAAGACATTTAGTTAACTTGTTTTTTCACTGAAAGTAACTATATAAAGATTCATGAGTTTTAAAGATAAAATTTTTAAAAGCCAATCACCTTGGGGTTCTGAACCTGGAGATAATAACGGGTCAGGAAACACAACTCAGCCGCCAAGCCTTGATGAAATTATAGCTAATATTCAAAAAAAAATTAATCAATTTTTCCCAGGCGGGAAATCTGGTGGAAGCAAACCTATTTTTCTAGGATTAATTATTTTAATTTTTCTTTGGTTAGCAAGCGGTCTTTATAGAGTGCTTCCCGACGAACAAGGTGTTGTTTTAAGATTTGGTAAATTTATAAAAACTACCCAACCAGGTTTGAATTACCATTTACCACTACCAATCGAGAGAGCACTAACTCCTAAAGTTACAAAAGTTAATAGAATTGATATTGGGTTTAGACCAGCTAGTGACAACGGAAGAGTTTCCAGCGTAGACAACGTTCCCGAAGAAAGCTTGATGTTAACAGGGGATGAAAACATTGTAGATATAAACTATTCAGTGTTCTGGCTGATCAAAGACGCAGAAAAGTTTTTATTTAATATTCAAAGCCCAGTTGAAACAGTTAAAGCTGCCTCTGAAACTGCAATGAGAGAAGTTATTGCAAGAAGTGAAATTCAATCAATTTTAACCGAAGGAAGATTACAGATTGAAACCGATGTACAAGAAATTACTCAAAGTATTTTAGACGAGTATGGTTCAGGAATTCAGATTACACAAGTACAAACCCAGAAAGCAGACCCTCCTAATCAAGTAATTGATTCTTTTAGAGATGTGCAAGCCGCTAGAGCAGATAGAGAAAGATCTAAAAATGAAGCAGAAGCATATGCAAACGATGTTATTCCAAGGGCAAGGGGTGAGGCCGAAAAAATTTTACAAGAAGCTGACGCATACAAAAAACAAGTTGTTGCAGCCGCAGAAGGTGACGCTAGTAGATTTTTAGCTATTTACAATGAATATAAAAATGCAAAAAAAGTAACTCAAGAACGTATGTACTTTGAAACAATGGAAAAAGTTTTAGCAGATATAGATAAGGTTATTATTGACAAGAATTCAGGACAAGGTGTAGTGCCTTATTTACCACTACCGGAATTAAAAAAGAAAGGTAGTACTAATTAATGAAACTTCCTAAGTTTTTAATACCAGCAATTGTTGTGATTGGTATAATTGCATTTCAATCAGCTTTTGTTGTTAAAGAAATTAATCAAGCTATTGTTTTGCAATTTGGTAATCCAAAGAAAATTATTACTGAAGCAGGCTTAAAATTTAAATTACCTTTTATTCAAAATGTTGTTTTCATAGACAAAAGAATTCTAAATTTAGACAACGCACCAGAGGAAGTTATTGCTGCAGATCAAAAAAGATTAATAGTTGATGCTTTTGCAAGATTTCAAATTATAGACCCTTTAAAATTTTATATTTCAGTTGGCAATGAGAGAGTTGCTAGATCAAGATTATCTACTATTATAAATTCAAGAATTAGGGGTGTTTTAGGTACACAAGAATTATCTACGTTACTTTCAAAAGAAAGAGCCAAACAAATGGCGATTATTCAAAACGATGTAAACGAAGAGGCAAAAAGTTTTGGCATTAAAATTGTAGACGTAAGAATAAAAAGAGCAGACTTACCTCAAGCAAATAGCGAAGCTATTTACAAACGAATGCAAACTGAAAGACAAAGGGAAGCAAAAGAATTTAGAGCAGAAGGAGCGGAAATAGCTGCTAAAATAACTTCAACAGCGGACAAAGATGTTACGGTGCTTTTAGCCAACGCAAACAAACAATCGCAAATTTTTAAAGGAGAAGGTGACGGTCAAAGGAATAAAATATTTGCTGATGCTTTTGGTAAAGACCCTGATTTTTTTAGTTTTTACAGAGCAATGCAAGCCTACGAAACCGCTTTAATAGGTGGAGAAACTTCTCTAATTCTTTCACCCGACAGTGATTTCTTTAAGTTTTTCGGTAAAGCAGGATTTACTAAAAGACCATAACTTATTTTAATGAAAGATTTAATCTCGGCCCTTGGATTGCTCCTTTTTATAGAAGGATTATTTTTTGCCATTTTTCCAACAAGAATAAAAAATATGCTTAAAGTTGTAGATAAAATTCCCGAAACTAAATTAAGAAGTGCAGGAATTTTTTTCTTAATATTGGGATTTTTAATTGTTTGGTATATAAAAAATAAATGAATTTATTAAAAAAAATATTATTGACGTTTGTAATTTCTACTCTTGGAGTTGTTAGCTTTTTAAACGCAAAACCTGTTCCAGATTCTTTTGCAGATCTTGCGGAAAGATTAATGCCTTCAGTCGTTAATATTTCAACAACACAAATTATTAAAACAAAGGGAAATCAGCTTCCTTTTCAATTTCCTCCAGGCTCACCTTTCGAAGAAATGTTTAAGGATTTTAACCAACCAACCGAAAGAAAAGCTTCCTCTTTAGGCTCAGGTTTTATTATTAATAAAAACGGAACTATTGTTACAAACAATCACGTTATCAATAATGCTGAAGATATTATTGTTAGAGTTGGAGATAAAGAATATGAAGCAAAAGTTTTAGGAGCAGATCCTTATTCTGATCTTGCAGTTTTAAAGATTGATACAAATAAAAAATTTATACCCGTAAAGTTTGGAAATTCAGATAAAGCACGTGTTGGAGATTGGGTTGTAGCTATTGGAAATCCATTTGGTCTTGGAGGAACCGTTACTTCAGGAATAATTTCTGCAAGAAATAGAGATATAAATTTGACACGATATGATGATTTTATTCAGACAGATGCTTCGATCAACCAAGGCAACTCAGGTGGACCTTTGTTTAATTTAGACGGAGACGTTATTGGGATTAACACAGCAATTATTGCGCCTGGTCAATCAGGTTCAATAGGTATTGGTTTTGCTATACCGTCAAATGCTGCATCAAATGTTATTAATCAACTAATCAAATATGGTAAAACAAAAAGAGGTTGGTTAGGTGTTCGAATACAACAAGTCACAAAAGAAATAGCTGATGTTGAAAAATTAAACAATACAGAAGGCGCGCTAGTTGCAAGCGTAGGAGTAAATAGTCCCGCAGAGAAAGCTGGACTTAAAGCAGGTGACATTATTCTAAAATTTGATGGAAAGAAAATAGACACGATGAGAGCTTTACCAAAACTAGTTTCCAATACAGAAGTTGGTAAAAATGTTGAATTAAAAATTTGGAGAAACAAAAAACTAATTACTAAAAAACTTACTTTGGGTAGGTTAGAATCTTCCGATGATTTTAAGGCAGAAAATAAAAAAACTAAACCAGAAACTAAAACAAAAGATACCGAAGTTAAAACTTTAAAAATAACAGTTAGAGATATTACCGTTAAAGATATTAAGGACAGAAAATTAGAAAAAAAATTAAGCGGTGTTGTGATAACAGGAATCTCAAGTAAAAGTGTAGTAGCGGGGACGCTAAGAGAAGGAGACATTATTATCGAAGTGCAAAAAAATAAGGTTCTAAACTCTAAAGCATTAAATCAATTAATTGAAGGTATTTATAAAAAAGGTGAGAAGACATTATTGCTTACAATAATTAATAACAACAACCAAAGAAGATACCTTGGTGTTAAAACTAATTAAGTTTGTCTAAGAAGATTATACTAATTGCTGGACCAACCGCTTCTGGAAAATCAAAACTAGCTATCGAAATTGCCAAAAAAATAAAAGGTGAAATTATCAACGCTGATAGTATGCAAGTTTATAAAGAGTTTTCTATTTTATCTTCCAGGCCATCAAAAATAGATTTAAAAAAAGTAAAACATCATCTTTATGGTTTCCAACCTGTAAAAAAATATTTTTCAACAGGAGCTTGGTTAAAATTAGTCAAGAAACAAATAAACCAATGTTTAAAAAATAAAAAAATTCCTATTTTTGTTGGTGGAACCGGTTTATATTTTGAGGCTATTACTAATGGTCTGAGCAAAATTCCTAATATTCATTTCAAGGTAAGAGATAAAATTAGAAAGCTGCAAAAAAAAGCAGGACAAGAGAAATTTTACAAACTGCTTTTAGAGCTAGACCCTTTAATAAAAAATAAAATTGAACCACTTGACACTCAAAGATCTATTAGAGCATATGAAGTAAAAAAATCTACAAAAAAATCAATTTTTGAGTGGTATAAATTAACAAAATCTGAATTTCAAAAATTTCAAATATTTAAAATATTTATTGATGTGCCAAGAGAAAAATTACTGAAAAATATTTCAGAGCGTACAGAAAAAATGTTTAGAAATGATTGCATTGAAGAAGTAAAATATTTTTTAAATTTAAACATTGACCCCTCACTATCAGTCAATAAAATAATTGGAGTTAAAGAAATTAAAGACCTTTTATCTGGTGATTTAAGTCTGCCGCAGGTAAAAGAAGTTATTAATATAAAGACAAGGCAATACGCGAAAAGACAGGTTACATGGGCAAGAGGACACATGTCCGATTGGAATAAGCTTTATTCAAACAGTTTTAGCTCTCTATCAAAAAAAATTTTAAAAGCAACAAGCTAAAACTTGACCGCAGAAATTTCTCCGATAGATTGGAGGAATGCCAAAATTATTGTCAGGTGCAGAAATAGTTTTTAAAGCGCTCGAGGACCAAAACGTTGATCATATTTTTGGATATCCTGGAGGTGCTGTTCTTCCTATTTACGACGAGTTAAAAAACCACAAAACTATCAAACATATTTTAGCTAGACACGAACAAGGTGCAGGTCACGCAGCCGAAGGTTATGCCAGATCATCAGGTAAGCCTGGTGTTGTGTTGGTTACTTCAGGGCCTGGAGCAACTAATGTAGTTACCGCTTTAGCAGATGCTTATATGGATTCAATTCCATTAGTTTGTATCAGTGGACAAGTTCCAACTCATTTAATTGGCACAGATGCTTTTCAAGAGTGTGACACAACAGGAATTACAAGACCGTGCACAAAATATAATTGGTTAGTTAAAGATGTAAATAATTTAGCAAAAGTTTTACACACTGCTTTTGAAGTTGCTACAACAGGAAGGCCAGGCCCAGTGTTAGTTGACATTCCTAAAGATGTTCAATTTAAAAAAGGAATTTATAATTTTAAAAAAAACAAAAATACAAAAAAATCAAATAATGCAGAAAAGAAAAAAGTTTCTGAAAAAGAATTAGATCAACTTATAATGATGATGAAAAAATCCATTAAACCTATTTTTTATACAGGAGGAGGGGTAATTAACTCTGGACCAAAAGCCAGTGATTTACTAAGAGAACTCGTTTCTATAACTGGTTTCCCTATTACCTCAACACTTCAAGGCTTAGGGGCATACCCTGGCGATGACCGTCAATTTTTAGGAATGTTGGGCATGCATGGAACTTACGAAGCTAATAATGCAATGCATGATTGTGATTTAATGATAAATATTGGAGCAAGATTTGATGACAGAATTACGGGTAAAATAGATGAGTTTTCTCCAAAGTCTAAAAAAGTTCATGTTGATATTGACCCTTCGTCTATAGGTAAAATTGTAAAAGTAGATTTAGCTTTAGTCAGTGACGTAGATGTTTTCCTTTCAGCTTTGATTAAAAGATTTAAGAAAAAAAATAAAAATTTTATAGATATTAATAAAGGAAACATTGAAGAGTGGTGGAAACAGATAGATACATGGAGAGAGAAAAAGTCTCTAAATTATAAAAATAGTGACACCATTATTAAACCTCAGCACGCTGTTGAAAGACTTTATGAACTTACAAAAAATCAAGATACTTTTATTACAACAGAAGTAGGACAGCACCAGATGTGGGCCGCACAGTACTATAAATTTAATAAACCTAATAGGTGGATGACCTCCGGTGGTTTAGGTACTATGGGTTTTGGTTTGCCAGCAGCTATTGGAGTTCAAATTGCAAACCCAGGAAAATTAGTCGTTGATATTGCAGGTGAAGCATCAGTTTTAATGACCATGCAGGAAATATCTACTGCTGTTCAATACAAGTTACCAATAAAAATTTTTATATTAAATAATGAATACATGGGAATGGTTAGACAATGGCAAGAATTACTACATGAAAAAAATTATTCAGAAAGCTACACAGCTGCTTTACCTGACTTTGTGAAATTGGCAGAAGCATATGGTTGTGTAGGTATAAGAGCTAATAAACCGAGTGAATTGGATGAAAAAATTAACGAAATGATCAATACAGATAGACCTGTAATTTTTGATTGCAGAGTTGATAAAACTGAAAATTGTTATCCTATGATTCCTTCCGGTAAAGCACATAATCAGATGCTCTTAGGCCCAGAAGATGAAAAGAGAATTTCTGAAGAAGGGAAGACTTTAGTTTAATGGCTAAATCAAAATCGGCTTATAGTGAACCTACAAAGCTTGGAAAACCCAATCATCACATTATAGTTGTTTGGGTTGATAACGAAACTGGAGTGTTAGCACGAGTGATCGGACTTTTTTCTGGTAGAGGTTATAATATTGATTCTTTAGCAGTAGCAGAAGTTGATAAATTAAAACATTTGTCTAGAATTACAATAGTTTCAATTGGAACACCTGAGGTCATTAAGCAGATAAAACTACAATTAAGAAAACTTCTTTGCGTGCATAAAGTAGCTGATTTTAATAGAAGTGATCCAAATATATTATTTAGAGAGCTTGCTCTCTTTAAAATTGTTTCTTCAACAAAAAATCAAGAAAAAGTTAAAAAAGCTTGTAAAAAATATAATTCAGTTATTTTAGATAAAACAAAAAAGTCTTTCGTTATTCAAATAACTGCTTTAAGAAGAGAAATTGATAAATTAATTAAAGTGATTAAACCACTAGGGTTAGTTAGCACCTCAAGAACAGGTGCGGTTGCCATGACAAGAGGAGCTGAAATTTTAAAATAAAATTAGGAGAAAAAATATGAAAATGTATTATGAAAAAGACACAGACGTAAACTTAATTAAACAAAAAAAAGTTGCTATTTTTGGTTACGGAAGCCAAGGACATGCACACGCATTAAATTTAAAAGATAGCGGAGTAAAAGAAGTTGTAGTTGCTCTTAGAGAAGGTTCTTCTAGTATAAAAAAAGCCGAAAGCCAAGGCTTAAAAGTTATGTCTCTTTCTGATGCTGCGGCTTGGGCAGATGTAGTTATGATTTTAACACCTGACGAATTACAAGCAGAAATTTATAAAAATCATGTTGAACAAAGAATGAGAGAAGGAACAAGTTTAGCTTTTGCTCATGGATTAAATATTCATTATAAACTTATTGAATCTAGAAAAGATTTAGACGTATTTATGGTTGCACCAAAAGGACCTGGTCATTTAGTTAGAAGCGAATATCAAAAAGGAGGCGGAGTTCCTTGTTTGATGGCAGTGCACAAAGATAGCTCAGGCAAAGCAAGAGATCTTGCAATGTCTTACGCTGCTTGTATTGGCGGTGGCAAATCCGGAATTATTGAAACAAATTTTAAAGATGAATGTGAAACAGATTTATTTGGTGAACAAGCTGTTTTATGTGGTGGTCTTGTAGAACTTATCAAAAATGGTTTTGAAACTTTAACAGAAGCTGGTTATCCACCTGAAATGGCATATTTTGAAGTTTTACACGAAGTAAAACTTATTGTTGATTTAATCTACGAAGGTGGAATTGCAAATATGAATTATTCTATTTCCAACACTGCTGAATACGGCGAATATGTTTCGGGAAAAAAAGTAGTGGACAGTAAGTCTAAAGAAAAAATGAAAGAAATCTTAAAAGATATTCAATCTGGTAAATTTACAAAAGACTGGATGGAAGAATGTAAAGGTGGTCAAAAAAACTTTCTTAAGATGAGAGCTGATTTAGCCAAGCATCCAATTGAAGAAGTAGGGAAAAAACTAAGAGATATGATGCCTTGGATAGGTAAAAATAAATTAGTTGATCAATCAAAGAATTAGAAACCATTTTAAACCCCTAAGACGAAAAAATATTTGCAAACTCTCTTTTTGATTGTATTATATGATTATCAAAATTTGTAAAAATCTCACAATTTTGGTCGCAAAATAATGAACAATAAAAACAGAATTATAATTTTTGACACTACAATGCGAGATGGTGAACAATCACCAGGAGCATCGATGAGTTTAGAAGAAAAAATTCAAATCTCTCGTGTATTTGACGAGTTGGGTGTTGATGTTATAGAAGCCGGTTTTCCCATTGCTTCTCCTGGAGATTTTGAAGCAGTATCAGAGATTAGTAAAATATTAAAAAAATCAATACCATGTGGATTGGCTAGAGCAACCAAAAAAGATATTGATGCTTGTAAAGATTCATTAGGGCATTCAAAGAGATTTAGAATACATACTTTTATTTCTACAAGCGCGCTTCACATGAAGCACAAACTGAACAAATCTCCAGAAGAAGTTTTAGATGCAATTAAAGAAAGTGTTTCTTATGCTAAAAAATTTACAGATGATGTTGAATGGTCTTGTGAAGATGGAACAAGAACAGACATGGACTATATGTGTAGATCAGTTGAACTTGCTATTAAGTCAGGAGCCACAACAATAAATATTCCAGATACAGTTGGTTATTCAGTTCCTTCAGAGTTTAAATCAATCATAGAAACTTTATTAAACAAAGTTCCAAATATTGACAAAGCTATTCTTTCCACACACTGTCACAACGACCTTGGTTTAGCTGTCGCGAACTCTTTAGCTGGAGTTATGGCCGGAGCGAGACAGGTCGAATGTACAATTAACGGAATTGGTGAGCGCGCTGGAAATGCTGCTCTTGAAGAAATTGTCATGGCCATGAAAACTAGAAATGATTTAATGCCTTACACCACAGGTATTAACACAACATTAATTAGTAAAGCATCAAAAGTTGTATCTAATGCAACTGGTTTTCCTGTTCAGTTTAATAAAGCAATTGTTGGAAAAAATGCCTTTGCACATGAATCTGGTATTCACCAAGATGGAATGCTTAAGAATAGTAAAACTTATGAAATCATGACGCCTGAAAGCGTTGGTGTTAAAAAAACTTCTTTAGTTATGGGTAAACATTCTGGCCGACACGCTTTTAAAGATAAGTTAAGTGATTTAGGCTATGTTGGAGTAACTGATGATGTTATTCAATTAGCATTTGGTAAGTTTAAAATATTAGCTGATAAAAAAAAACATGTTTACGACGAAGATATTGCGGCATTAGTGGATGATAGTTTAATTAGAGAAGAGAACGTTATAAAATTAAAATCGTTAAAAGTAGTTGCAGGAACAGGTGAACCTCAAAGAGCAGAAATGACACTTGAAGTTATGGGTGAAATAAAAACAGCCTCTGAAATAGGAGATGGCCCAGTTGATGCAATACTTAAATGTATTAAAAAATTATATAAGCACGAAGTTAATCTGCAATTATATCAAGTTCATGCAGTCACAGAAGGCACGGATGCTCAAGCAACGGTAAGTGTGAGAATTGAAGAAAATGGTAAAACAACGGTAGGCCAAGCAGCGAATACAGACACATTAGTAGCCTCTGCCGAAGCTTATTTAAATGCATTAAATAAGCTAATAATCAAACGTAAACGAAGCGCTCCAGACGAAAGTTTAGGCGTTTTAAAACAAAGGAAAAACAATGTTTAATTGGAAAACTTTTAAATCAATTTGGTCACAAGACATGGCTATAGATCTAGGTACAGCCAATACACTAGTGGTATTAAAGGGAAAAGGAGTAGTTCTTAACGAACCATCTGTCGTTGCTATCATTAATGAGATGGGAAAAAAAACAGTTCTTGCAGTTGGTGATGAGGCAAAAACAATGTTAGGAAGAACGCCGGGAAATATTCAAGCCATTAGACCTTTAAAAGACGGGGTAATCGCTGATTTCATAGTAACCGAGGAAATGATTAAACACTTTATAAAAAAAGTTCACGTTAAAAACACATTTGCCAATCCTAGAATTCTAATTTGTGTTCCCACAGGATCTACGCCTGTTGAAAGAAAAGCTATTCAAGATTCAGCACTAGCTGCTGGAGCAAGAAGAGTACAGTTAATTGAGGAACCTATCGCAGCAGCAATTGGAGCTGGTCTTCCTATTTCAGAAGCAACAGGCTCAATGATCGTTGACATAGGAGGTGGTACTACAGAAATAGCCGTGATGTCATTAGGTGGAGTTGTTTTTTCTAAATCTTTACGTGTTGCGGGTGATGCTATGGATGGATCAATCATTTCTTATATGAGAAAAAAATTCAATTTATTAATTGGCGAATCAACTGCGGAAAAAATAAAAAAAGAAATTGGAACAGCAATCCCAACTTCAAATAATGTTTTTTTAATGAAAGGTCGAGATATTAGAACAGGTACACCAAAAGAAATATCACTTACCGAAGAGGACGCGTGTGAAGCGTTGATGCCAATCCTGAATCAAATGCTAGCAGCTATTAAAGAAGCTTTAGAAAATACACCACCAGAACTATCTGCTGATTTAGTTGACATGGGATTAGTGTTAACAGGCGGAGGAGCTTTACTAAAAAATATTGATAAGTTAATTTCAAAAGACACAGGTTTACCAGTCACAATTGCAGACAATCCACTTGAGTGTGTTGCGTTGGGTACGGGAAAAGCCTTAGAGAATGAAGAATTATTTTCTACAATGATGTCAGAATATTAATCAAACACAAAGGAAATGGCAGATAGTAGAGACGACTTTATAATTGCAGTTCGATATGCGCTTTTAAAAAAAGGAGCAAAACAAAAATTCTCTTTATTTTTTTTAATCATACTTTCTGTTCTTATTATTACCCTAGATAGAATCTCAGTACCATTTATTACATCATCACGAGCAATAATAAACGATATTGTTTATCATGTCGCTGTTGTGGTTTCTACGCCTGGTAAATTTGTAAAATATATTGGCCAAGTAAAAACAAACCATTTTTATATTGTTGAAGAAAATGAAAATTTAAAGAAAGAAATAAAGTTATTAAAGCTTAATCGCTATGATAATCTTTTTTTAAAAACTGAGAATGAATCCTTAAAGCAAGCTCTTAAATTAGGTGGTGCTAAAAATAGAGATCAAAAGTCTTCAGTTCGAGCTAGAGTAATTCTTGATCAAGAAAGTCCTTACTTAAAATCACTTCTAATAAACAAAGGTACAAAAAATAACATTATTAAAGGTATGGCTGTGTTTAGTAAAAGTTATTTAATTGGAACGATTGTTGAGACCAATTATTTTACTTCAAGAGTTTTATTAATTACAGATTTAAATAGTAAGATACCTGTAGTCATTCAAGACTCAGACGTTAATGCTATTTTAGTAGGCATGGGAAAAAAAACAGAACTTGATTTAGAATATTTACCTAATGAATTCGCTCTAGAACCTAATAAGATTATCTACACATCTGGTAAAGCTGGTTTTTTAGCAGCCGGTTTACCTGTCGCAGAAAGTTATTTAAACAAAAAAAATACAGTACACATTAAATCTTTGGCAGACCCAAGACAGGCTTCAATTATTCATGTTACCGAAGGACAATTTAATAAATAAAATTTAATTATGAGTATATTAAGCACATCAAAAGAAATATTTTTTAATAATATAGCTGCTATTATTTTATACATTGTATCATTTAGTACTTTTCAAGGTCTGAAAGAAATTCCTGATCTTGTTATCTTTTCTTTTAATTTACAAATGATTATTGTTTACTATTATGTATTGAAGTTTCCTGATCATTTAGGATTGGGGCATATTTTCTTAGCGGGTCTTGTAAACGATGTAGTGATTGGAATACCACTTGGCATAAGTTCACTGAGTTATTTAGTACTGTCTTTCTTATCTAGCTATATAAGAGAGGTTACGCTTAGATCAAAAATGACATCTGAATGGATAACTTTTATTCCAGCATTGTTTTTTTCAAATTTTATCTACTATCTTATAATTAATAACTTTTCTCATTTATCATTTTATTATGTAGATTTACTACGAAATACTTTTTTTACTTTTTTGTTTTTTCCGATTTTTTATTTTATTTTTAATACTTTTCATACAAAAATTTATAAAATTTAATGCTTAGTTTTAATTCTTCAAATATTATTAGTAAAACCAAAACCATTAGCAGAAGAATGTTTTTGCTTAGTTCTTTCAAAGCCGTTGTATTGATAGGAATTTTTGGTAGATTAGCTTCGCTTCAAATTAATGATTCTTCAAAGTATAGATCTTTAGCGGACAAGAATAGATTTAGAGAAACTAAAATAGCTCCACCAAGAGGAATAATAGAAGATTATTTTGGCAATCAACTTGCTTCTAATAATAAAATCTACCAACTTCATGTTGTTCCTGATAGTACGCCAAATATTGATGAGCTTTTTTTCAGGTTAAAAAATATTATTGATATAAGTCCTAGAAAATTAAAGTTATTAAAAAAAAAGATATCTAAAAAAAAAAGTTGGGACACAACCATTGTTTCAGATAATTTATCTTGGGCAGAGTTTTCTAGGGTGAACTTATTTCTACACGAACTACAAGGGTTACAACCAACAGTGTCTGTTGCTAGATTTTATCCAGACAGTAGCTCTTCACATGCTATTGGCTACGTTTCTGAAATTAGTCCGCATGATCTTAGGACTAAAGCTTATTTACAAAATTTAAATATAGAAAATGTTGAAATTGGAAAAACTGGTTTGGAGTCCGCACTGGACGAGCAAATGTTAGGTTCACCTGGATATCTTAGGTATGAAGTAAATGCATATGGAAAAAAAGTAAGACAAGTAGCAACTGATAAAGGCTTGAAAGGAAAAACTTTCAGAACAACGTTAGATCAGAGTGTTCAAAAGCTTTCAAGCGAGGCACTACAAAATGTTAGTGGAGCCATTTGCGTCATGGATATTTACAATGGCGATATCATTAGTATGGTTTCATCACCTAATTTTAATCCTAATTCATTTGTCCATGGTGTTAGTCATGATGAATGGAAAGGATTAACTGAGAATAGAGACAAACCTATGCTTAATAAAGCTTTGTCTGGACTTTATCCGCCAGGCTCAACTATTAAAACTTTAACGGCCTTAAGTGCTTTAGAAAATGATATTGTTAACCCCAAACTCCTTGTCAAATGTGAAGGATATGTAGATTTACATGGTGAAAGATTTCACTGCTGGAAAAAAAAGGGACACGGTATAGTGGGAATGCGTACAGCGTTAAAAAAATCTTGTGATGTTTATTTTTATGAGGTCTCAAGAAGACTTGGAATAGACAGATTATCAGCTACAGCCAAAAAATTTGGGCTAGGAGAAAAAGTTTTACAAAATTATAGCGAAGAAAAAATAGGAGTTGTCCCTAATACAAAATGGAAAAAAAAAGAATTAGGTAAAAATTGGTATATCGGTGAAACACTTCACTCAGGTATTGGACAAGGTTACTTTTTAACCACTCCTTTGCAGCTTAGTTTAATGACCGCTCAAATAGCCAATGGTGGATTTAAGATTAGCCCAAGAATTTTAGTAGATGAAAATGAAGAGGTTGGTAACCTACAAAGATACTTAAATCATAAAAATTCTACTCCGGGTAATGTGATGTCAGCTGATGATCAGATATATAATTTTAATCTTCAACCACTATTTAGAAATCAAGAAAATATAAATCTTGTAAAAGACGCTATGTTTGCAGCAACAAATGAGGTGGGTGGTACATCGTATCGTTCTAGACATAAAGAAAGAAAATTTATGTTTGCTGGTAAAACAGGCTCTTCTCAAATAAAAAGATTTACTCCAGAACAAAGAGAAGCAGAAATTAAACAAAAAGATATTACTTATCTTGAAAGAGACCATGCATGGTTTGTAGCTTTTGCACCAGTACAAGATCCAAGATATGCTATTAGTGTACTAGTTGAACATGGCGGCTCCGGTAGTAGTGCCGCAGCACCTATAGCAAAAAAAATAATTAAAAGAGTTATAGAGCGTCATGAAATTAGAACCGCCCAAATCTACAAAAAGTCAGGTGAAAATACTTAATGCTACATACTAGGCTGCACTCTCCTTTTGCTTTAAAAGATAAATTTTTTGATTTAGATTATACGTTGTTGTTTTCTATTCTTATGTTGGGCGTTATCAGTATGTTTGCACAGTATTCATCAAGTGGAGGGCAATTTGATTATCACGCCAAGAGTCACACAATAAGATTTTTTGTTTTCTTTTTTCTTTTTTTAGCAGTTTCTTTTATTAATATTAGATTTTGGAATGATTATAGTTTGTTAATTTTTATTTTATTAATATTACTTCTTGTAGCGGTTAAATTTTTTGGAGTGCAGTCTCAAGGTTCTAGACGTTGGATTAATCTATTTGTATTTAATCTTCAGCCTTCAGAATTAATGAAAGTTGGAATTATTTTATTTCTTTCGAATTATTATCACAAAATATCTTCTGGTGACGTTAACAAATTCAAATACTTATTTTATCCTTTAATGGCTTTGATAATTCCTTTCATGTTAGTGCTAACTCAACCCGATCTTGGAACTGCAATTTTAATTATAATTAGTGGCATTGTAATTACATGGTTGGCGGGTGTTAAGTGGAGAATATTTGCCTACCTTTCTGGCCTCCTAATTGTGTTAGCCCCTGTTGCAATTTCTCTATTAAAACCCTACCAAAAAAAAAGAATTTTGACTTTTTTAAATCCAGATTCAGATCCCTTAGGTGCGGGGTATCAGATTATCCAGTCTAAAATTGCAATTGGATCGGGAGGGATATTTGGCAAAGGTTTTTTAAATGGATCACAGGCTTATTTGAATTTTTTACCTGAAAAACATACTGATTTTATTTTTACACTATATTCTGAAGAGTTTGGATTTGTAGGTTCGGCGTTTATGATTTTTTTATATTTCTTGATCACTTACAGAATTATTCGAATAGGGACTATAACAAGAAGTATTTTTGGAAAACTATATTGTTATGGTTTTTCTACTGCTTTTTTTGCTTACGTTGCTATCAACATGTCAATGGTTCTAGGTTTACTTCCTATTGTAGGAGCACCACTGCCAATACTTTCTTATGGTGGGTCGTCAATGCTAGCTATGATGTTTGGTCTTGGCATTGTGATGTCTTGTAATGTTTATAAAAACAACGCCATAGGCTAAAAAACGATGCAAGTCTGGAGATCAAATTTATACTTGTGTTAAATCGAGATTCGTGATTTAATTTGATAATTAAAAATTATGTTTGGCGAAAATAAAGAGAAATTAATAAATTTAGTAGTAGAGAAATCTACTATTGGTGCTGATTTTACCATTGAAGGTCTTGTTAATTCAGCCGGTGACGTTGATCTTGGCGGCTCTGTAAAAGGACCTGTAAACGTTAAAGCACTCGTTATAAAAGAAAAAGGGTCTGTAATCGGAGAAATCAATGCTGAAAAAGTTGATGTTTTGGGATTTGTTGATGGAAAAGTCACTGCAAAAAAAATAACAATCGGGCCGACAGGTGAAGTTAAAGGTGATCTTGAATTTACTGAATCTTTGATAGTTGAAGATGGAGCTAGATTAGATGGTAATGTAAAAAAAGTACCTCTTTCCAAAATTGAAAACAAAGTAACAAACTTCATGGATACAACAAAAGCAGTTAGAAAAACTTTCCTTCAAAAAAAAGACTAAACGCCCTGATTGCAAGCTTATCTTGCACAAAGTATCACACTACAATTTAATTTTTTTTTAGCGTACAAGCTTGTATGAGTAAATATATTTGTAAATCAACTGGTATAGTTGGGGCGGGCATTCAAGGAATTTGTATTGGTTTGCAATTATTAAAAAAAAACATCCCTGTTACAATTTTTGACAAACAAGATCCAGCTAAAATGGCATCATATGGTAACGCTGGTCATTTTTCACCTTATGCAGTTTTGCAATTTAACAGACCTGATATCTTAGTTAATATACCAAAAATGTTATTTAGTTCTTATGGTCCGCTAGCCTTAAAATGGAATTATGTTCCAAAAATGATTCCTTGGTTTTATAATTTTGTAAAAAACTGTAATACAAAATCTATGCTTCATACCGCTAAATATATGCATCAAATTTTAGATTTATCCTTAGATGCATACGATGAACTTTTTAAAGAAATAGATACCGCAGGTCTTGTTGATAGAAAAGGTATTCTTTACGGATGGACCAATGAAAATTTAAAAAGCAGAAGATTAGAAATGAAAGTTAGGGCTGATCTTGGTGTAAAGCAAACCCCAGTTACCAAAGCAGAGATTTCAGATTTAGAACCAAATTTACAACCTATATTTGACAGTGGTGTTTTGTTTGATTACGCTTGGCATGCGAGAGACCCTTATCAAATTTCCAAAAGGTTATTTGATCTGTACATCCAAAAAGGGGGAAAATTTATTAAAGAAAATGTAACTCAAATTAGACAAATCAATCCACAAGAAACCTCAATCAATACTGAGTCGAAAGAGTATAAATTTGAAAAATCAGTTATTGCATGTGGTGCTTTTTCAAAAAAATTAACAGATCAATTAGGTGAAAACATTCCTTTAGATACCGAAAGAGGCTATCACGTTCACTTTAAAGGTATGGACCATCTTTTATCTCGTGCAGTCATTAATTTAGACAGAGGATTTGGATTAACACCAATGAACCAAGGTATGAGAGCGGTTGGAACAGTTGAGTTAGGTGGCTTAAAAAATCCGCCTTCAAAAAAAAGAATTGATTATATTGTACGTTGCGCCAAAGAATTGTTACCTGAACTAGATAAGCATGATGATGAATGGCTAGGATTTAGACCTACATTACCAGATTTTTTACCTGTATTAGGTTCGTCTTTGAAAAACAAAAATATTATTTATGCATTTGGGCATCACCACTTAGGCTGGACGCTTGGTGCAATTACTGGAAAAGTTGTGTCTGGAATTGTGGCAGAAGAAAACACAAATTTAGATTTAACGCCTTATAATTCTTCGAGATTTAATTAGAAAGTATTTTGCCAAAAAAATATTTAGCTTACACACTACTAATTTGTACAACTCTTATTTGGTCAGTAAACTTTATAATAGGTAAATTTGCTTACCTATTTGAAGTACCACCGCTAACTTTAAATTTTTTAAGGTGGACTTTAGTATGGTTATTATTATTTCCATTCACATACAAAGAAATATTTTCTAATATTAAATTGATTAAAAAAAATATTATTTATTTAACAATATTAGCTATTACGAGTGTTAGTGCTTTTAACTCGCTAGTTTATTTAGCTTTAAATTATACGCAAGCAATAGACACAATACTAATGATCTCAATAATTCCTGTTTTTGTTCTTTTTCTATCTTCAATACTAGGAGTAGAAAAATTTAATTTTTTTCAGCTTATAGGTCTAATAGTTTCGTTTGTTGGTGTTTTGATTATTTTTTCAAATGCGGACCTAGATAAAATTTTAAATTTAAATTTTAACATAGGAAATGCATGGATGCTTCTCGCTGTTTTCTGCTGGGCTTTATATTCAAGTTTATTAAAAAAAAAAAAATTACCATTTTCAACTTTAGGATTAGTTGAAATTTTAGCATCAATAGGTTTAATATTCTTAATACCACAGTTTATTGGTGAGCAGATGTACGGTAAGGAAATTAAATTTAATAAAGCCTTTTTTTTAATTTTATCCTTTGTTACACTTTTTGCATCTATTGGTGCCTATTACTCTTGGAACAAAGCAATAGAACTAATTGGTCCTAATAGAGCTAGTATTTTTTTACACCTTATGCCCATATTTGGGGTAAGTTTAGCAATAGTTTTACTTAAGGAAAGTTTTCAAATGTACCATTTCATTGGAGCTACATTTATAGTAACAGGTATTTATTTATCAAACCGAAAGAAATATGATTAAAGTTGCTATACTTGATGATTACCAAAATGCTTTTGAAAATATTATTGAAATAGAAAATTATAAAGACAAATATGATTTTAAAATTTTTAACGAACCTTTCTTAAGTGAAGCCGAAGCGAGCGTTGCACTGGAGGAGTTTGATGCGCTTTTAATCATGAGAGAAAGAACGTCAATTACTAAATCTTTAATAGAAAGCTTGCCCAATCTCAAATATCTCATGACAAGTGGCATGAGAAATAATGCGATTGATCTTGAGGTAACAAAAAGAAAAAACATTGTAGTCTGTGGAACTGAAATCAATTCTAACCCAACTGCAGAATTAGCATGGACTTTAATCTTGGGCTTAGCTCGGAATCTAAAACAAGAAGTTGACAATATGTTTCAAGGTTACTGGCAAACAAGTATTGGCTTAGAACTCAAGGGAAAAATGCTTGGTTTAATTGGCCTTGGAAAAATTGGAACACAGATGGCTAAAATCGCACAAGCTTTTGGCATGCAAGTATCAGCTTGGAGTGAAAATTTAGATTTAACACATGCCAATAAGATGGGCGTTCTACCCATGTCAAAAGAAGACCTTATCGCTAATTCAGATATTATTTCAATTCATGTTGTTTTAGGAGGCAGGTATAAAAATTTAATTACTCAAAAAGAATTTAAGCTAATGAAGAAAACAGCTTTTCTTATTAACACGTCCAGAGGACCAATTATTAACGAACTAGATCTTATCAAAGCATTAGAGGACGAGACTATAGCTGGCGCAGGCCTGGATGTTTACGACAAAGAACCGCTTCCACAAGATCATAAGTTAAGATTTTTACCAAACGCATTACTTTTGCCGCATCTGGGTTACGTTACTGTAGAAAATTATGCTTTATTTTATACTCAAATGTTAGAAAGCCTAGAATCTTGCATAGCAGGCAAACCTATAAGAACGATCACATAAAATAACATCAACAATATTTAAACCGTAGTATGCAATAAAATTACTGTAACTGTTGCTGATCCTTTTGTAGTTGTGAATGTATTTGTTAGAGTTGATAGCTCTAATAGGATTAGTTTCACAAAACATACACTATGTTGTAATGGGGAAAAAAAAATTATACAATTTAAGGTTGTGTAAATTTACTCAATATGACCATATTAACTGGTTTTATTTAAGTGAATCCAAGTAACATTTAAATAATTAACAAGAATTAAGCACGATTTTTTAAAATTTATGAAAAAAATATTTATTATACTAACATCAATGTTTTTATTAGTTAGCTGCATAGAGCCTCTTACTCTTATTGGTGGAGGTGTTGCAAATGGAAAACTTACTCAATCTACGTTACAAACTACAATAAGTTATGGAGTTAAAAAAAAAACAGGCCGAACCCCATTAGGTCATGCCTTCAGTTACGCTAAGAAAAGTCAAAAACCAAAAAAGAAAAATTCTTGTTCTTCTTTTTTGGACAAGAAAGCTTTAGAAGTCTGTTTAATGATAGAAAAAAGAATAACTTCTAAACAAGCTAAGATAAAAGAAAAAGAATCTTCTAATAAGCCCCTAAAAGAAATCACTTCATCTTTACAATTCTCCATAAACGAGAAGTCTAAAATCAAGTACTTAGATTAAAAACTACCTGTAGGGGAAATTTTTAAAGTCAAAATTATTACTATTATTACTATTGCAGGTTGTATCTCACAAACTGTTGTACCAGATCTATTTGTTTCTTTATTTAAGCAAAATGATAAGACTCGATTTATAAAAAAAAAAAATTCAAATAATAATTAAAAATCTAATGAAAAAAATATTTGTTTTACTAGCAACTACAATTTTATTGGGTGGTTGTGTAGAAATTTTGCCGCTACTAGGTCCTGTTACCTCAGTTGTTGGAGGAGGAGGAAATATAGTTCAGTCAACAGTATCATCAACAATAAATTATGGAGTTAAAAAAAAAACCGGGAAGACTCCAATGCAACACGCTTTAGCATATGCTGAAGAAAAAAATCCTAACAAAGAGAAAAAACGTTGCATATCTTTTGTTGAGAAAACAAATTCAGAAGCTTGTGCAATTGTAAAAAAACAAGTTGCACTTGCACAAACTAAGATGAAAAAAAAAACAAAAAATATTTTAAAAAAAATCTCTTTAACCAACAAAGACACAGGTACAAAAAAAATATCTAAAACCACAATCAGTTCTAGAGGGCAAGCTTTTGCTAAAGCTAAAAAAGAAGGAAAAGATTCATTTATATTCAAAGGTAAGATTTACAACACAATATTTAAAGAGTCAGTTGAAGAAAAAAAAATTAAACCTAAAGATTTAATTGTTGAAGAGAAAAAAAATATAAACAAATATATAACTAAATCTAAAAAATCAGTAATAGAACTTGCTTTAGAGGTTCGAACAAAAATAAAAGAATATGACAAAAGATGGATGGAAAGAAAAAAAATAGCTAAAACCGAGTATTTAAATCAATAATTACTTAGAGGGCAAACCTTCATTTTTCCAACCAGCATTTTCACCGTTTCCTTCAAAGCCATCGCTGATATTTATACAAGTTATGTTTTCTTGAGAAAGCAATTGTGCTGCCATCATCGATCTACCACCTGCCTTACATATAACTAAAAGTTGTTTATTAAGATCAATTTTATTTTTAACTTCTTCAACAAAACCTTTGTTTGCAATAGGATCAGAAGATCTAACAATGGTTACAAAATGAGTTTTTAAATTTAGTTTTTCACCGTCAGGTCTTCCGATATTGTCCCATTCATCTTGAGTCCTAACATCTAAAAGCTCAACGTCTTTACTGTCAGTTAGAAATTTTTTAATTTCTGTAGATTTGATTTGTTTTATCATTTTATAGCCCCATCATAATTTAATGAGGCTATAAATCAAATAGTTAAGCAGCTAAAGCTTGCTTAATGTCTGCAATGATATCATCTGGATGCTCGATACCTATTGAAAGTCTTACGTAACCCGGCGTTACACCTGCAGCTAACTGTTCTTCTGGAGAAAGTTGACTGTGTGTAGTACTTGCCGGATGAATTGCTAAGCTTCTAGCATCACCAATATTTGCAACGTGATAAAGCATCTTTAGATTATCAATAAACTTAGCCCCTGCTTCTGCAGTTCCTAAATCCGCTCCAACCAATGCTCCATTTCCACCACTCAAGTATTTCTTAGCTCTTTCTTTAATCTCGCCTTGGTGATTAGTAGGATAGATAACATTTTTAACTTTTTTCTGAGTTTCTAAAAATGTTATAACTTTTTCTGCATTACTGCAGTGTTGCTTCATTCTAAGACCAACAGTTTCCAAACCTTGTATGATTTGCCAAGCGTTGAACGGTGCAAGTGGTGCTCCTGTATCTCTAAGCAAGACTACTCTAAATCTTATTATGAATGGAATATTAGCTCCCGTTAAAACAGGAACTGCATCAGTCCAAATTGCTCCACCATAACTTTGATCTGGTTCATTTAATAATGGTTGTCTTTTTCGATTTTTAATCCAATCAAAGTTTCCACCATCAACAACTATTCCACCAATCGAAGTACCATGACCACCAATAAATTTAGTTAATGAGTGCAATACTATTGCAGCTCCATGTTCTAAAGGTTTACAAATTACTGGTGCCGCAGTGTTATCCATTACCAATGGAATTCCGTGCTTTCTTCCAATATCTGAAACTTCTTTAATTGGAAAAACACGTAAATATGGATTTGGTAATGTCTCTCCATAATATGCTCGTGTTTTTTCATCAGTTAGTTTTTCAAAGTTTTTTGGATCAGCTGGATCAGCAAATCTAACTTCAATACCTTGTTGTCTTAAAGTATTTTTAAATAAGTTTACTGTTCCACCGTACAGGTCAGTTGAAGCAACTATATTATCTCCAGCTTGTGCTAAGTTTTGTATGCACATTGCAGTTGCCGCTTGACCTGAACCAACCGCACATGCTGCAACACCACCTTCAAGTGCAGCAACTCTTTCTTCAAGCACATTACATGTTGGATTCATTATTCTTGTATAAATATTACCAAACTCTTTTAAGCCAAACAAATTTGCAGCTGTTTTTGCATCTTTGAATTGGTATGAAGTTGTCTGATAAATAGGTACTGCCACTGCTGTTGTTGCAGGATCACTTCTGTATGTTCCTCCATGCAAAGCAATAGTTTCCGGATGTTTATAGTCAGCCATTATTTTTTTCTCCTTGTTGTTTGTCTATTTGTTTTTTTTGTCATTATTTCTCCTTTAGTTTAACTTAAGTTTAGAAGCAGCTAATTTAGCTCCTTCAGTTCTAGCTCTTATTTTTTCAAGTGCCCACTCTCTAGTAGTTGTTAGATCATTGCAAAAAGGTGAGTAGCCACAACATTCAGACACACCAGGAGTAAATCCTAGTACACCTGTTGCGAGCTCAATTCTTTCTGCTATTCTTTTAGGCAACTCAACATCTTTAGCTAAATGTGAAACGAAACCTAAATACACAAATTTGCCATTAATGTTATTCTTTATACATTTTAAAATTTCTTCAAAATTTCCCTCACCTAAGCTGGCAAAAGGTAGATGGAAGTTTTTAATTTTAGATTTTAAAAGTGCAGGATAAACATCTTGAAAGTTAGAGTAGTTGTGGTTTGTAAAATTGTCTGCACCAAAACAAGTGTGAAGAGTAACTTTATTCAACTCTTCAGGACTTAATTGAGCACAAACTAAATCTACTAATCCAACCATGTCATTTAAAACTTTTCCAGTTTTATCAACTTTCATTGCATAAGTTGCTTCAGTCATGTCCATTCCAACTTCAGTAGCACCAGACGCTATACATTTCTTAATGTCTTTTGCACATTCGTTAACAAGATCTTTTATGAACTGATCTTTTGGATATCCTGGAATTTCATCTTTATAGATTAATGAAACTGCAGAAGGAGCAATCACTGTCGCTTTAAATGCTTTCTTTGAATATTTTTTCAAAGTTGAAAGCCATTCATCACCATAGTGTGCAAATTTAAAAGGAGTTTGTTCTTTTTGAAGAACAGCCATTTCTCTAGCATGGTGACCTTCAAATTCAATTGTAAATCCTTTTCGACCTGATTGATTTGGTTTTCCCAACTTAATAAAACCTTTTTCTAAAAAGTAAGTTAAAAAATTAGGCTTTTCGACTTCACCTGTTGTGATGATAGGATTACCATCTATCTTTTCATATTCAGTAACTACATCTTTGATTTCAGCGTCAATTAACTTATCTAATTCTGGTTTTTTTAAATTACCATCATCAAATGCATTGTAAGCTTCTTGTAGTTTAGGTGATCTTGGTAGACTTCCTACCGGTGTTTGTTTTATCATTCTTCTCCTTTTTCCGGAGAAGAGTGAACAAAAGATTTAACAATTCTATTCATCTTCTCCTTTTTAGTACTTCGGCTAAATGCCAGGCGCACAATATGGTTCAAATGCCCGGTTTTTAATTGAAATTTTCAAAAAAAAACCACCGACTAAAGCGGTGGTCATGTAAGATGATCGCTTTAGCAGGATTTATTAAGCGCTCCGCAATTTGTCTTAAATCAGCGCTGCAATATTTATAGCAAAATAATCTTTAACATGTCAACTACAATCTTGCTGGAAATTATACTGGATCTATTTAATAATTTTTTGCAACTCATCTTTTAAAAATAGAGCTATTTGCTTCATACCAAACATTCCTGCTTTCTTTTCAGCAACGGAGTTGTAATTAGTATTAGTATTCACGTCGTAAGTGTAATGGATACCTTGAACATCAGTCATATATTCTATACCTGCAATTTCTATTTCATTTTGTTTTAAGAAATTCACATAGTTAATTAGTTCTGGGTTTTTATAATCCTTAATAATCATAAATTTGTTTCCATCAGGGTTTGTCGGGCAAAATTGTTCTTCAACATTACAAGCATCAGCAGGGCATAATTCAAAAGATTCTGATGCATCGACTTGTACTGTATAAAAAAATTTAGAATTTATGAATTCTACTCGATGAATAACCTTAGGATCTGCTTCTATATAATCTTGTAGTATTGTTATTCCGTCTATTGAATCTTCAAAGTTTGAGCCATTTACATAAGTTTTTAATTCATCCTTGTTTTTAAACAACTTAACCCCAAGGCCTCTCCCAGCTCTATTGTGTTTAGTAATAAACGGTTTTGAAAAATGTTCAGCAGCTTTAATTATTTGATCTTTATTATTACAATAAATAGATTTTGGTGTTTTAATTCCAGCTTCATTGAGACGTAAATATTGAAGAGATTTACTGACCTCTAGAGCTAGGGCATTTCCATTATTAATTATTCTCTTTTTATGATTTTTTAACCAGTTTAAAATAGTTGCTGTAAACTCAGGAGCATAACGGTGTCCTCTTACATGGGAACTTGCACTCATTCTGTTATAAAAAATTCCTTCTGGTGGATTTTTTCCTAGATCAATATTAGCTTTTTCGACATGCCAGTCTTCAAACTCTACACCTAAGGCTTTAAGTTCTACCTTGAGAGGTAACGTCCATTCGTCATTTTCGTGAATTATATAAGCCTTCATTTAAGCGACTATTACAGTGAATTATTTAGTTAAAGTTTTTAATTCCATCACATTTCCATGTGGATCTTCTATGAAAAATGTTTGTTGCTCTTCTTTTTGACCTTTAAATCTTGTGTAAGGCTCATCTAAATATTTAATGTTGTTTGTTTTTAGACTTTCTTTAATTTTTTCAAATATTTCTTTTTCTAAATGCACTCCGAAGTGAGGTATAGCAACTGAACCCATATCAACGTCATGTCTTTCTCTTGGAAGTTTTGTTTCAGTTTTGTGAAGCGTTAACTCATTACCCCAAAAATCAACATCTACCCATTTACCTTCTTCTCTATTTCCAAGTGTACAGCCAAGTATATTTTCATAAAACTTAGTTGCGATACTTAAATCACCTGCAGGGATAGCTAAATGGAATGGATTACTCATAATATTATGTTTTTATAAAGAGATCTTTTAATTTATCAAGTAGTCATTATATACATAAAAGAATGATAGATTTTTTAAACTCAATAAAATCAAGAGATCCAGCAGCAAAATCAACTATTAGCTTAATTTTAACTTACCCGGGCGTTAAAGCTGTATTTTTTCATCAAATTGCAAGTTTTTTTAATTTAGCTGGATTCGATTTGATAGCTCGTATTATTTCTCAAACTTCAAGATTTTTTACAGGTATTGAAATACATCCTGGCGCAAAAATAGGAAAAAATTTATTTATAGATCATGGCATGGGTGTAGTAATCGGTGAAACTTCAATTATTGGAGACAACGTAACTATTTACCACGCAGTAACACTTGGTGGAATTTCTCCGAGTATAGATACTGAATTACAGAGAAACGAAAAAAGACATCCAACAATCGGCAATGATGTAGTTATTGGATCTGGTGCTCAAATAATTGGACCTGTTGTAGTTGGAAATTGTGCAAGGATCGCAGCCAACGCAGTTGTAGTTAATGATGTTGCAGAAAATACAACAATGGTTGGAGTTCCTGCAAAGGCAATAAAAATTGGAAACAAAGGAAAATTCAGACCGTATGGAGTTGATCAAAAAGTAAAAGATGAGCAATAAAGACTGGAATTCTGATTTAACCCCAGAACAAAATTACATTCTAAGACAAGAAGGAACCGAATCTCCTGGCTCAAGTCCTTTAAACAACGAAAAACGAGAAGGCACGTTTCATTGTGTGGGATGCGGAACAAAACTTTTTGAATCTCAAACTAAATATGAAAGTGGATCGGGCTGGCCATCGTTCTACGATTCTTTACCAGGCGTTTTTGAAATTAAAAAAGATATGCATATTGGCTATCCAAGATCTGAATATCATTGTAAAAAGTGTGGAGGACATCACGGACATATATTTGAAGATGGACCAGAACCAACAGGTAAAAGATATTGCAATAATGGAGCGTGTTTAGTTTTTAAAAATAAAAAATAAAAAAATGAATATCTTTCGTTATTTTTACTATATTTTTTTAAGACCAAAAATTTTTTTTCCAAGAAAATCTTATTCTATGTTAGGTGAAGACGTCTTTATAAATAATTTTTTTAAGAATAAAAAAAAAGGAATTTATTTAGATGTTGGTGCTTACCACCCATTAGAGGGAAGCAATACATATTTACTTTATAAAAAAAAAAATTGGCAAGGCATCAATATAGACGCTAACCCTTTATCGATAGAATTATTTAAAAAAGCTAGAAAGTTTGATTTAAATATTAACGCAGCTATTTCAAGTAAGAAAGGTTTTGCTACAATGTATTTTAGAAAGAAAATTCATGTATTAAATACTTTAAGCAAAAAAATGGCAAAATTACATTTTAAGAATGGATTTCAAGAAAAAAAAATAAAATCTGACACCTTAAATAATATTTTAAATCAATCTAAATTTAAAAATAAAAAAATAGATTTTTTTAATTTGGATGTAGAAGGGTATGAATTAAATGTCTTAAAAAATATTAATTTTAAGCAATATAAGCCGACTTTAATTTGTGTAGAGATTCATAATCAAGAAGAAATGTTTAATCACAATACTGATTACATGAAAAGAAACCCTATAAATAAACTTTTATTAAAGCATAAATACTCTATTATTTGGAGTAAAGAATTTTCTTATATTTATAAAGCCACCAAGTAATAGTGAAAAATTATGATCAAAGTATCTGTTAAGAGAGGCACGCAAGAAATAAAATGTTCTAAGTCTCTATTATTTCCAAAGACTAATTTAGTAGATTAACTCAGTGGCAGTATTAAAATCTAAAGAAGCCACAGGGATTTTATTCGCTATTCTAGCTTATTTCTCTTTTTCTTTATTAGACGCCACTCAAAAAACTTTAGTAATATACTATTCAGTTTTTCAACTATTATTAATTAAGTATTTTTTTGTATTATTTTTGAGTTTAATTGAATCGAGAAGAAAAAAAAATATTAGTTTTTATAAATCTAAAAATATTAAAATGCAGATTTTTAGAAGTGTATTATCTGTTTTTGAATCTGGATTTTTTGTATTATCTTTTAAATATTTATCTTTAGCAGATGCCCACAGTGTAGGTTCATTAGCTCCCGTGATAGTAGTAGCTTTGTCAGCAATAATTTTAAAAGAAAGAGTATCAACCAAAACATGGATAGCTATTTTCATAGGTCTCATTGGTGTTTTAATTATACTAAGACCAACTTCCTCAATTTTTGATCCTAAAGCCTTACTACCACTTGTTGCCGCTTTTGCACTGGGCCTATATCAGGTGATTACTAAAAAAGTTTCTGAGCACGATCCAACTGAGGTATCTTTATTTTATACTTCAATTGTTGGTATTATTACCATGTCTTTTCTAGCCTCAAGTTTTTGGAAACCAATTGATTCATCTTCGTATATCTTTTTCTTGGCTATTGGCGTATTTTTTTCGTTAGGAATATACCTTCAAATAATAGCTTTAAGTAAAGCTCGTGCAAGTATCGTTCAGCCATTTCATTACACCTTAATTTTTTGGGCAATGATTTTAGGCTACATATTTTACAATGATATTCCTGATTTTTTTACCCTTATAGGTGCTTTGGTAATTACTATTTCAGGAATTTTCGTACTTAATCAAACACCTTTAAAAAAATAAATAATTAAATTCAACTCTAGTTATTGAAACCAATTAAAGACAAAATAGACAATAAGAGCAATTAGAGCATACTCAAAGAAAGTCTTTATTTTATTGAGACTTTCTTCACCTAATTTAGTTCTTAGATAAGACCCTAAAAAGTGAAAACCTAAGTGAACTAAGACAACAGCAGTACCAATTCCTATTAACGTAGCTTTAATAGAGAAGTTTTTGTAACCAAAATAACAACCAGCAATAAAAGTCAACCAAGATACTTTAGAAATTAATAATTTAAATATAAGAGCTGTTTTTTTGTTAAATATCGAATGTGTTTTGATCAACGAATAAGACCATATTAGACCTATAACAAAGCTAAGATATTTAATAATCATATGATAGAAACTATCTTAACATTTTAATTTATGGTTATAAAATCACTCATCGCAATAGGAGCTGGCCTAATAAGCTTTTTATCTCCATGCGTACTACCTATTATACCTGGCTATATTTCCTATATTACTGGAAAAAAATTAGATGAAATTGAAAAAAACAGAAGAGTTGTTTTGCTTAAAACTATTGTTTTTTCACTTGGTTTTTCAGTAATCTTTATATCCCTAGGTATTGCTGCATCTTTTATTGGAAATGTATTAATTTTCTTTGGCAGGGAACTAAGAATTGCTGCAGGGCTAATCATTATTCTTTTTTCCTTAAATCTTTTAGGCATTATTAATTTTAATTTCTTAAACCAAGATAAAAGATTTGAAACTGGATCTTATAAAGACAGTTACTTTTTTCCTTTTTTAATAGGCGCTGCATTTGCATTTGGTTGGACCCCTTGTATTGGTCCAGTGCTTGGGTCAATTCTTGCTCTATCAGCAACAGAAGCTACAGTTATAAATGGTGTCATCTTGCTTTCCATGTACTCTTTAGGTTTAGCTATTCCATTTGTTTTGTCAGGATATTATATGACAGTTTTTCTAAGTTCAAAAAAGGGATTTGGAAAATACTATGGAAGAATTACAAAAACTGGTGGTGTAATACTTTTGATAACTGGTTTTCTAATTACCACTAATCAAATTCAAGTCATCAGCTATTATATTTTGACTACCTTTCCTTTTTTAACTAGCTTTGGATAATGGATTTTAAAATTACTACATTATTTACCTTTTTTTACTTACTAATGTATTTAGTCCTTTCAATTTACGCGGCAACCACAAGAAGAAAACAAAAAGTAGCAGAAGGTGCAGGTGACGAAACTTTACAAAGAGCATCTAGAGCACACGGTAATTTTATAGAGTTTACTACAATTTTTTTATTTTCATTTCTAATTCTAGAAATCAACAATACTAACTCGATGTACCTTTATTCTATAGGTACGTTTTTTTTAATCGGAAGAATTAGTCATGCTTACAGTATGGTTTGGAAAAAAGGGTTGTTCAGAATGCTTGGAATGGTAACAACTTTTGTATCTTACATTAGTAATCTGATTTATCTTTTGAGTATAATTCTTTAGTCTTTTAACACTTTATCAAAGTTGCAATTTCTTAACAATTTTGAATTATGGGGTAAAAATTATAGTATAAAGTTAACCGCAAGAGAATATAATTTTAAAGTGAAATTGATTCTATTATTATTAGCAACAGTGCTGAGCACATCTTTTTTATCTGCGGAGATGCCGTCATTTAAATTTACCTTTGGAAGTAATTTAGGAAATATCCCAATAGAAATTAATAATATAAATAAAAATGTGAAAAAATTGATAGGTGTTAAAATAAATAAATGGGTTTTGTCACCTAATTTTTCATCATTTGCGGGTAATAAAATTTTATCAGATTATTCAAAGAGTAAAAATTATAAAAAAAGTGTGTATATCAAGTTTAGGTTAAATTTTTAGTCTTTTAACAATTCATCAAGTTTACCATCTCGATTAGCTGCTTGAAGTTGATCGTTACCACCAACATAAGTGTCTCCTATAAAAATTTGAGGAATAGTTCTTACACCGTTAGTTCTTTGTAACATTTCTTTTGCTCTTGCTGGATCTTTCCATATATCAATTTCTTCGTACTCAGCATTTTTACTTTTTAGCAAAGCTTTTGCGGTAGCGCAATGCGGGCAAGTTTCCCCAGAATATATTGTTACTTTTTTCATAGCTAGTTAATATCACTTAAATTAATTTTTTGCTTTATTTCTTTTCTATCTATTTTAAACTTTTTTCGGTGCTTAATACTAACCTTATGAGCTCTTTTTCGCCAAAGCCTAAATGATCCAGGCTTCAAGTTCTTTCTCATAATTTTAATTACTTCTGATTCTGATTTACCAGTTTTTTCTTTTATTTCTTCAAATGTAATTCGATCAGCCCAAGCAGCCCAAATAACCCAATTATCATCTTTAATATTAGGTTCTGGGTTTTTAATTTTCGTTTGTGGAAATAGACTTTTTTTTTTCATATAAAAATATATAATTTATAAATGTTTCCAGTGGATTTTCTAATATTTTTACAAATTATCCTCTTTCTATTTATAACACCAGGACCACCAAGAGTAGTTATTGTCTCTCATACTATTAATTACGGCTTAAAAAATTCAGTTTGGACTGCTTTTGGTGATATATCAGCTAATATTTGCCAAGGTATCTTAGCTGTTTTTTTTGTTGGTACATTCCTAAAAGACAATCCCGAAGCACTTAATTTTCTTAAGTGGGCTGGTATATTTTATATTATTTATTTAGCTTACGACACTTACACAGCTAAGATAAGAAGCATTAAGTCTAAAACCACTTTTATAAAATCAAAATTATCATTTTATAAAGATGGTTTTCTAGTTGCGGGATTAAGCCCTAAAGCAATAGTATTTTTTACTACAATTTTTATTTCTTTCATTGATTTTAACAGCAACTATTACATACAGTTTTTAATCTTAATAACGACATATGTAGTTTTGGATTTTTCTACTTTGATGATTTATGGTTTAGCTGCTGAAAAAATATCAAATTATTTAAAAAATAAACCAAAACTTCTTAATACAATTTCTGCGTGTGTTTTAATCTTCATCGCTTTATTTATCGCTGTTAATCAAAGCTATTAAGAGACGACCAACTATTGCTATCTATTTATTTCAAAGTTAAATTACTTATTAATTAATCAATTTAATAAAGGGGAAAACAGTATGAATAATTTAAAAAAAATATTTATTACTTTTCTGTCGGCATTAATTTTAACAGTAGCAAATACTTCAAGCTCATTCGCAAAAGTTGAAGGTGATACTATTGTTTTAGGTGCTGCTATATCTTTAACAGGTAAATATTCTTCAAATGGTGTTCACACTCAAAACGGCTATAACTTAGCAGTAGAGAGAATTAACAGCATGGGTGGAGTTAAAGTTAAAGGAAAAGACTACAAGTTTAAAATCGTTTATTACGATGATGAGTCAAACTCTGGAAGAGCTGCTCAGCTAGCTGAGAGATTAATCAAACAAGACGGTGTTCAGTACATGTTAGGACCATACAGTTCTGGTCTAACAAAAGCTATGGCACCTGTTACAGAAAAATATAAAATACCTATGGTAGAAGCTAATGGCGCATCAAGATCATTATTTACTAAAGGGTATAAATATCTATTTGCAGTGCTTGCACCAGCAAACTTATATTTAGATGTAGCTGTTGATTTAGCCGTTGAAAAAAATGGTGGAAAACCAGTTAATATTGCTATGGCATTTGAACAAGATGCATTTTCTCAAGACGTGAGATTAGGTATTTTAGATGCTGCAAAAAGAACTAAATCAAAAATCGTTATTGATGACAAACTGCCAAAAGAACTTAACGACATGGCAGCAACTTTAGCTAAAGTTAAAGCAGTAAAACCTGATGTACTAGTAGTATCTGGTCATACTAAAGGTGCTTTAACAGCAGTTAAACAAATTGCTGAAATGAAAGTTGATGTTCCTATGTTGGCTATGACACACTGTGATGCTGCTAAATTAAGTAAGCAACATGGTAAAAAAGCTGAATACGCACTTTGTGCTTCTCAGTGGCATAAAACGTTATCTTACACAGATGCTTTCTTCAAAGATGGTATGACTTATGATGCTGACTTTAAAAAAGCTTTTGGATATGCACCGCCATACCAAGCAGCAGAATCATCAGCAGCTTTATTAGTTTATAAAGATGCATTTGAAAGAGCGAATGATTTCAATACTAAAAAAGTTAGAAATGCGTTAGCTAAAACTGATATGCAAACATTTTATGGAAATATAAAATTTGCTAAAGGTGGACAGAACGTTTCTAAGCCAATGGTATTGTTCCAAGTTATCTGTAACTCGGACGGTTCTAAGTGTGAAAATAAAGTTGTAGCTCCAACAAAATGGGCTTCTGCAGCGTTAGTACACCCAACACCATCTTGGTCTAAAAGATAATAACAGTTAATTCTAAAAGCCCCCTAGTAATCAGGGGGCTTTTTTTTAAGTTAGATTTCAATTTATGGATTTTTTAATTTTTCAAGCTCCAATGCTAATGGTCCAAGCAACAATGGATGGATTAGTAATTGGAATTATATTTGCACTTGTTGCTTATGGAATGGCACTTCAATGGGGAGTGATGAATATTATTAATATTGCACAAGGTGAACTTGTTATCATGGGAGGATATATTGCTTACTTTCTTTATATTGCAGGTATTCATCCAGCTTTTGGAGTTTTGCTCTCACCTATCATCATGTTTTTTGTCGGAGTAGGTATTTATAAATTAGTAATTAATAAAGTAGTTGATAGAGATTTGTTCATTTCAATTTTAGCTACATTTGGAATTAGTATTTTAGCACAACAGTTAATGAACTTTGCATTTGGTGCAGATGTAGTTGTTGCAGACTCTGGTTTTGGCACATTAATGATGTTTGATAATTCAGTTGTTTTACCTATGTCAAAATTATTTTCAGCATCAGTTTGTATTATTTCTGCAATTATACTTGTGGCATATATGAAAAGATCAAAACTTGGTCGTGCTATTAGAGCAACAGCCCAGAATGCAAGAGCCGCTAAAATTTTAGGTGTAGATACAGAAAAAGTTTACGCAGCAACGTTTGGAATTAATGCAGCTCTTTGCGGAATAGCAGGAGCATGTGTTGCAATGACTTTTACTCTTCATCCTTACACTGGATTACCCTACACGATTAGATCATTTATGATTGTAATCATTGCTGGATTAGGAAATTTACCAGCCGTAGCAGTATCAGGCATGGGCCTAGGAGTATTTGAAGAATGGTCCGACTATTTATTAGGAACAGAATTTAGAATAGCAGCGGTGTTCTCTCTGCTAGTTATAATTTTAGTCTACAGAAGATTTAAATTAGCAAGAAAAAGAGAATATTTAAAATAAAAAACAAACAATAGGAAATAAAATGAAAAAAATAATATTAATACTAATAACAATTATATTTACTACAAATGTAAGTGCACATTCTACTAAGGGTGTAACTCCTGACTTTGATTATAAGCAAAATTGTTCAAAAAAAAATTCAGTATTAAATTATATTTCAAAACATAGCCTTTATAAAAAAAACAAAGGTGAAATAATTAAATTTAATTCATATACAGCTTTTGACGTACAAAATGTAATGAGTGGAAGTTATAAAAAAAATCCAATAGAAATAACAGGCTTACTTACTTTACCTGAAGGAACTGGAAAGGTTCCAATTGTAATTATTACTCATAGTAGTGGTGGACCAGTAATGTATGTCTGGAACGACTTTAATTACCATGCTTATAGAAATCTTTTAGATGCAGGAATTGGTGTAATGTTTGTAGATAATTTTTGCGCAAGAGGAGCAAGAGAAACATACAGAGACCAATCTAGAGTACCAGCTATAAGTGGCGCAATTGATGCCATGATGGCTTTAGAATTATTGAAATCTCACCCAAGATCAAATGGTAAATTTGGAACTAATGGACACTCAAGAGGTGGAACGAACTCTCTTTATTTAGGAGAGGTTAAATTCACATCAAATTTTGTTGAAGGAACAAAAGGTTTTGATGCAATTCTTGGTGAGGCAGCTGAATGTAGGTTGGCAGGTTTATTTTTAGAACCAGAGTTAACATCTAATACAAAATTACTTTATGTCCACGGTGAATTAGACAATTACACCCTAGCAAAAGATTGTGAAAAACATGTAAAAAGAATTAAAGCAAAACCAGGACAAATAAAAATTGATATTAAAGAGGGGTGGTATCATGATTGGCACGCTGGTTTTAAACCAAAAAAAGTTAAAGCACAGAACTTGAATAAGTGTCCAGAAATATTTGTTGATAATAAAGGTTTTGTCGTAGGTCCAATGATTGATCTTGTTTTAAATAAATATAAAGTTTTTCCATCTATGGAAGCTGCCAGGAAAGCATCAGAAGACGAACCTGTGAAAACATTCAAAAAAATGTTTGGAATTTTTAAAAAAGAAAAATGTATTGAAAGAGGTGTTACAATAGGCGGTAAACATATAGACGAATATATGCCTCAGTTCATGAACTTCTTTAAGGAAAATTTATTATAACAATGAATAAAAACACTTTATTATATGCAGGTTTAATAATATTTGGTTTAGCTGGAGCTTTCATATTTCCAGCGTATAAACTTCAACTATCATTTCTGTATATATTAATTGTATTAGCCATGACTTGGGATGTTCAAGGTGGTCAAATGGGTTACAACACTTTTGGCAATATCTTATTTTTTGGTATTGGAATGTACATTTGTTCTAGTGTTCAAATTGGTATGTTTTTTGATTTAGGAGAATGGACTGATGCAGGCGGTGAAAAGACTTTTGTTCACACAACTCCTCAATTTTTTCAAGGATTAGCAGTTGGTTTAGTGATGGCGGCTATAATTCCAACTTTAATTGCAGGTATAATTGGATACGGGATTTTAGGCTTAAGAGGACATTATTTTGCAATTTGCACACTTGCTTTAGGAATTGCTGCTGGTGAAATTGCCGGTGGAATAGAAATAATTGGAGCAGGACAAGGAATGACAGTTCCTGTTTGGCCTAAAGATTTTGGCAGCAACGAACTTTCTTCGGAATTCTTTTATTATTTAAGTTTTGGATTAGCAGTAACTACATTTGCAGTTTTAAGATGGGCTTACTCAACAAGATTTGGTTTAGTTCTTAATGCAATACGAGACAATGAAGACAAAGCTGAGTCGATGGGAATTAATACCATGAGATATAAAATCATTGGTTGGATGGTTTCAGCTTTTTTTGTCGGTCTTGCTGGAGGAATAATGGGACATATTAATGGTTATATTGAACCAACTGAAATTGCTTTTGCCGGTCCAACGTTTGGTGTGTTCATGGTTTTAATGGCAATCCTTGGCGGTAAAGGAACTTTATGGGGACCACTTGTTGGAGCAGTTATTTTTCATTTATTCAAAGAAGGTTTCTGGACATATTTTTTAGGTTGGCAGTATGTAGCTCTTGGAGTTTTAATTGTTGTCATCGTTGTTTATTTTCCAGAAGGATTAATGGGTTGGTTAAGAGAAAAATACCCTGAAAGATTCGGAGAAGTTATTGATGAAGCGGATAGAAAAGCACAGGTGGAATTAAAGTAATGGCAATTTTAGAGATTAAAAATGTAAGTAAATCTTTCGGTGGCGTTAAAGCGAATGTAAATATTTCTATGTCAGTTGAACAAGGATCTATCGTTGGTTTAATTGGGCCTAATGGTTCTGGTAAAACTACTTTATTTAATTCTATTGTTGGAACATATCCAATTGATGAAGGATCAATAAAATTTAATGATAAAGAAGTTTCAGAATTACCTATTCCTGTGGTTGCTAAACTTGGATTACTTAGAACGTTTCAACAAACTAGAATTTATACAAAACTTAACTGTATTCAAAACATGCTCATAAGTAACAAACCCACAAATGATGATTTATTTTCTGTGTTTCAAAAAATTCCATCAGAACTAACAGACAAAGCAGAAAACCTACTTAAATTTGTTGGGCTTCATCAAAAAAGAAAATTGAGGGCAGGTGATTTATCTTTTGGTCAACAAAAATTATTAGAACTAGCTATGGCTTTGATGAATGAACCTAAAATGCTTTTATTAGACGAGCCTACAGCTGGAATTAATCCGACATTGATTAATGGAATTATAGATAGATTGATTAAAGTAAATAAAGAGTATGGAATTACTTTATTAGTAATAGAGCACAATATGAAAGTGATCATGAGCTTGGCTCATAATATATTCTGTTTAGCGCATGGAAAAATGTTAGCTAATGGAAAACCAGATGAAATTAAAAATGATAAGCGAGTAATTGATGCTTATCTAGGAGCAGAATAATGGCAAATCAATATGAAGTTTTAGGTAAAGCACCAGGAGCAGAAGAGTTAAAAAAGCTATCTCCAAAAGAAAACCATGTAATAATTAAAAAAATGTCGGCCGGATATGGAAAAATGGAAATCCTCCATGATTTTGATTTGTTCGTTAGTAAAGCTCAGTCTCTATGTTTAATTGGACCTAATGGAGCTGGTAAATCAACTATTCTTCATTCTATTTACGGGTTTACAAATATCTTCTCTGGTCAAATCGAGATTGATGGAAAAGATATTACCAATCTTACACCTGCTGAAAAATTAAAATCTTGTGGTATTGCATATATTCTTCAAGATAACTCAGTATTTCCCGACATGACAGTTGAGGAAAATTTATTGATGGGTGGTTATACTAAAGAAAATACCAATGAAGCTCACGAAGAAGCTGAAAGAGTTTTACAAAAATACGAAAGATTAAACAAAAGAAGAAACCAACCAGCAAAAGTTTTATCAGGAGGCGAAAGAAGATTGCTTGAGATTTCTAGAGCTTTAGTTATGAAACCATCTGTGCTTTTAGTAGATGAACCATCGATTGGTTTAGAGCCAAGATATATTGATATGGTTTTTGAAATTTTAGGAGATCTACAAAAAAACGAAAAAAAGACAATCATACTCGTAGAACAAAATGCTAAAAAAGGTCTAGAATTTGCTGACATAGGTTATGTTTTAGTTTCAGGACAAACTGCTATTGCAGGTACGGGCGATGCATTGCTTAAAAATCCTGACGTAGGCAGATTATTTTTAGGCGGTTAATGATTAACCATAAATATTTTTACCAAGGGTTAAGATCTCTTGTAAGCTCAAGAAGTCCTGCAATAGCATTAGCTTGCAGTTTTGTTGCGCTAGGTGCTTTAATGTATAATGCAGGATTTAATCTACAACAATCAGTAGCTTCTAGTTTTTTTACTTACGCTCTTCCAGGTCAATTAGTAATGACAGAATCTTTTTTAGCAGGAGCGTCATTAGTTAATATTTTTTTATCTGTCTGGCTAGTTAATTTTAGACTTTACCCTATGTCAGTTGCCCTTGTGCCTATCTTAAAACATAAATCACAACCAAGATGGAAATATTATTTATCGTGCCATATGATTGCAGTGTCTTCCTGGTTAATAATGAAAGATACTTATAAAAAAATAGATAAAAAATATCGACTAGATTATTGGCTTGGAATAGGTTGCGGAACTTTATCAGCAGCTGTTATTTCAACTTTAATTGGTTATCTAATCTCAGACTTCTTAACCAAAGAGATGATGATTGGACTTGCAGTTGTTAATCCAGTTTATTTTTTATGTATGATGATTGGAGCAATGAATAATTTAAAAACAATAATTGCTGTTTCTGGCGGAGCTTTACTAGGACCGATCTTATATTTAGCAACACCTGAATGGTCTATTTTAATTGCCGGTATAGTGGGTGGTACGATAGCATTTTTCATAAAGGATAAAAAAAATGGATCTATCTAGTAATTTAATTTTAGTTATTGTTGTAACTTCTATCGCCACTTTTGCATCTAGGTTTTTAGGTATTTTAACAGCTGAAAAAATAAGTGATAAATCTAAACTATTTGATTGGTTTAACTGTGTTGCTTATTCTATATTAGCAGCTCTTACCGCTAGAATGGTTATATTCCCAGCAGGAGCTTTATTGGAATCAACACTCTTAATACGGCTTATTGTCATTTCAATAAGTATTGCAGTTTTTATTTATAGTAAGAAAAATCTAGTCCTTCCAACGATATTATCCTTTATTTTTTTCACTATTTTATCCAGCATAAACTAGTTTTTTTTTTTTATAATCTTGATCAAATTAAGTTTTAGCAGTATTAATTGCCACATAATTATGAGAAAAATAACTTTTGCTTTTTACATACTAATACTTTGTGGCATAACCTCAGTTCGCGCAGATCTCTCTACTGAAATTGTAGCCATTAGTAATGTTGGAGAAAAAGTTACAAAATTTGTATCAGGTTTAATTCCAGGTGAGGGATTAACAGAAGTTGATATCAGCATGAGAGATAGTAATTTTATAAGGGGAACAAGAGACGGTGAAAGTGTTTTTCAGTATAGCATTTTAGGAGTTAGAGACATTGTTTCAAAAGAAAATTCAAATTTATTTACTCAATTTAGTGTGCACAACCAAGACATTAATAACGACCAAAGAATAATTGGAAATTTAGGTCTTGGATATAGATTTTTAAATTCAGACCAGTCCATGATGTTTGGTGCAAATACTTTTTACGACCAAGATTTATTAGAAGAACACAAAAGACTAGGTGCTGGTTTAGAGGCTAAAGCAGCAATGCTTGATTTTAATTTTAACCTTTATCAAAAAATTACAAATCAAAAAATTGTTTCAGGAACAGCAGAACAGATATTAAGTGGACAGGTATATAATATTAGCTCTCAAATTCCCTACTTACCTTGGACAACATTTAACTACCAAGGATATAGATGGGAAAATGAAAAATCAAACCAAGATAACAAAGGAAATATTTATTCATTGGAAATGGCATTAAGTCCGTCATTACAATTTGATATTGATAAAGATGTTTCAAGTGTTGACGGTCAAGATCACGTAAATAATTACAAATTAACATTTATTCATCCACCAAGAAATAATCAACCATCTCTATTAGATGGAGCCATAGCACAAGAAGCTTTTGTAAAAAAAAACATGCAAGCAGCTTTAAAAAACAAAGTTAGAAGAAATAATAATCTTGCAGTTGAAATACAAGGATCAATTATATTTACATCTAAATAATTATGAAAAAATATTTTAAAATTATAACACTAAGTTTAAGCCTTACAATTTTGTTAGCTAATCACGTTTTTGCAGGAGCTGCAAAAGGTAGACCTACATCATATTTAGTAACTGCTCATAAACTTGAATATTGTACTGGCGTAAGTACACTAGCATCCTGTGTTGATAGTACGGTTGTAGGAGAGAATACTAGCGGAACCGAAATGGATTTAAGTGACTCATCTTCTGCAGTATCATTTGGTAACGCTGGATTACTTGAAGTTGGAAAGACGTATACTCACGCACAAATTACCATAACAAGATTATTTAAAGTAGGAGGCTCACTTCTTACTACAGGAGGTAGTGCCGCTACTTGTAAAACTGGAGGAACTGCTGGCACCGAAGATGCAGGGGGAGCAACAGATGGAACTTCTGGAGCAGCGCAAGCAATGGCCGCACCAGATAATACAACTTATGGAGAAGATCTAAATTCTGTTTCAGCTATTGGCGGTACGGGTACCGCAGGGACCCTAACTGATGATGAAAACTTTTTACAATTTAGATGGAGATTATCAGAATCTTTTACTCCTCAAGCTGGAAAAATACCTAGTATGTCCATAGCTTTTGATTTATCTGAAGCTTTAGAATTTAATGACGGCGCCGGAGATGGAGCGTGTGATGGTGACGACTTTTACCCTGGCGCACCAGTTATTACAAATACCTTTAATTAAATTTTACAAAATCCTAAGTATTAGTTAAGCTAAAATTAATGAGCTTTACACAAACAAGCCACAATAATTCTAAGAGAGTGCAAGTTATTAAATTTCAAGAAAGTGATCTAGATAAACTTATTTTTCCTTTTAAAAAATATACAATTACATCATTAGAATACAAACCTTTTTCAAGATTTAGTTTAGCTAAAAGTTTAGATGAAGTATTTGAGAACAAATTAAGTAACACATTAGTTAAAATTTTAAACGATAGAAACACAGGTACAGTTATTGTCGAGCCTGAAGTTAATAATAAAAAATTTGACAAAGAATTTTTAGTTAAATTATCAACTGGACTTTCATATTTAATTGGAAATCCTAATTTTGATTCTATGTCTGGCAGGTATTACGCAAGATTTACTGTTAAGCACGAAGATAGCAGCGACTCATATCTAAGAAAAGCTTACACAAATTTAGACCTTCATACAGATGGAACATATGTAAATGAAAAAACAGATTGGCTCATTATGACTAAGCTGGAAGAACAGAATGTATCTGATGGTGAAAGTGTTATTTTACACTTAGATGATTGGGAACATTTAGAAGAAATGAGTAAAGATCCTACTGGACAAGAGGACTTTGCTTGGGGATCCCCTAAGAGTAAAAATATAGATTATAAAGTTGAACATCCAGTATTTAACAAAGATAAAAATGGTAAACCTGTCATCTCCTACATAGATCAATTTCCCGAACCTAAAAACATGAAGCAAGGTTTGTTTTTACAAAAACTATCTGACTGTTTAGAAGAGAGTAAAAATAAAGTGGTTTTTCCGCTATCTGTTGGATCTACTATTTTATCTAATAATTATTTTTGGCTACATGGCAGAAAAGCCTTTAAAGAGAACACGGGTCTCAACAGGGAATTGTTAAGAATTCGTGGTACCTTTTTTTCTAATTAATTTCTTTATTAAATAAAAAAGCTTCGTTATTCTCCTCACCATATGAAAATTGGATTTATTGGTACGGGAAAAATTACATCATCTATTATTTATGGAATCTCTAAATCTAAATTAAAGATTTCAAAAATATATATTTCACCAAGAAATAAATCTACAGCAAACAAACTGAGCAAGAAGTTTAAAGTTGTAAAGATTGCAAAAAACAATCAAGAGATTATTGATAGTTCTATTTTAATTTTTCTAGCAGTAACACCTACTGTTGGGTTAAAAATTCTTAACACACTTAAATTTATACCTAAT
>CAJQTN010000036.1 GCA_905620505.1 uncultured Pelagibacteraceae bacterium | reverse complement strand
GACTTCGTAAAATCTTGCGTACTCAATCTTCATGCCACCAAGCTTAAGAACTCCAGCTTTAATTCTTCTGAATGGCATGTTTTGGAACCATGTTTGAATAGAAAAAATATTCCCTCCATATGACATGGACATAATAGCTAGTTTGTTTTTCATTGCACCTGCAACTGGGTAACCCCAATTGCCGATAACTCTCTTGAAGGCAAAAAACCATTTAGGCGCAAGCACAAGATCAATCCAATTTTCCATGATTGCACTAGCTCTAAGATTGTAACAGGGGGAAATTAAAAACATTATGTCACATTCTTCTAATCTTTTTCTGTAGTCGAGTACTTGTTTATTTGGCGGGCTTCCATCAAAAAAATTTAATTGCTTTTCTTCATGTAAATTTATTAGATCAATTTCATGACCACATTTTTCTGCTTCATCTATAAAAGTGTCTCTAATTGATGAGTTAAAAGATGTTTTGGTATTATGATGTCCAAAGACAACAAATATTTTTTTTGACATCAAATAATTTATTTAACGAAATCTTTTATTCTTTGAAGAGTTGTTTTTTCTGGACCATCGTATTTGATACTGTACGATTGAGTTTTTGTAAGAACCTGTATGCCTTTAGTAAAAATAAAAATAAAGAAAATTAGAAAAAATACTACAAATATTTTTGCAGGGTTAAAATTTCCTGTTTCAAAAACACTTTTTTTTTCTTTATCAGCTTTATGAAAAAATTTAAAAGTAATATATACAGCAATTATTAAGCCAACATGAGCCATGACTAGGCCGGCCCAACCCCATATAAAAGTAGTTACACTAAAAACATATAGACTAAAAACAGTAGTCCAAACAAAAGATAATACAATTAATATTTGCAATCTTACGGCTTTGGGCAACGATCTAATGTCTGACTTAGAGTCATCAAACATGATGTTTGCACAATCAATCATCCAATCTCGTAATTTTTTAATCATATTTAAAATCTATATTATTGTTTTAAAAGTAAATAGTGTGCTTGTCTTATTAAATTTTAAGACTAATCTTTTACAAACATTACTGTAAGTTCAGCAACCTTAAAACCAAACTTTGTCATCGTTGCTCTGTTTATCGCAACTCTGTCATCTTGTTTGAATATCCAATCATCAAAATTTATTTTTATTTCTTTTCCTTTGATTGGTACTAATAAGACATATTCAAATTTAAATGCTGGACCATAAGAATATCCTTTGGCTTTACCAACTACATCGCCAGCGGTACCTTCATAATTATGCTCATCTAATTTAGTGATTTGCCATTGACGTTTTTGAACTTCACCGTCAGACCAGTTAAATTCTTCATCTAGTATTAACTGTTTACCGTCCCATTTACCGTTAAGGTCGGCTGAAAATTGCCGTGTAACTTTACCCGATCTATCTTGTAATATTCCCCAAGCTTTTACATTGCCTGATAGGTAATCTTCTATAATTAATCTTGGTTTTTGATCTTTAAAATCTGTTGGTTTCATTTGATTCCCCGCACAGTTAGTTAATAAAATAGTAGTTAATAATGCAAATAAAATTTTCATATAAGGTTTACTTATTACACAAAGAGAATTGTATCAAATCAATATTTTTGGATTTAAACCCCGCTTCACAATAGGAAAAGTAAAAATCCCAAATTTTTTTGAATGATTGATCAAAACCTTGCTTAGAAATATCACTCCAAGAACTAATGAAATTCTCTCTCCATTTTTTTAAGGTGTTAGAATAGTGGGTACCATAAGAGTTATATGCCGTTAGTTGTAATCCAGATTTCTCTGTGTGGTCTTTTATGGACTGGAGTGATGGTAGAAACCCACCTGGAAAAATATATTTTTGTATAAAATCTTCACTTTTCCTATATTGGTCAAATAATTCATCTTTAATAATTATAGCCTGTATAGCGCCAATACCGCCAGCCTTTAAATTATTTTTGATCATTGAAAAGTATTTGTTAAGATATTTTTCTCCAACAGCCTCGATCATTTCGATAGAAGCAATTGAATCATATTGTCCTTTTACATCTCTGTAATCTAGGAATTTAATATTAACTTTTTCATTTAACCCAGCGTTAAAAATTCTTTTTTTTGCAAACTCTAATTGTTTTTTTGAGATCGTAATGCAATCTAATTTAACATCATGATTTTTAGCAAGATGTTCAGCAAAACCTCCCCAACCACATCCTACTTCTAAAACACTATCACCAGACTTTGGTTTTATTAATTCAATTAGCTTATTGTATTTATTGATCTGTGCATTTGCCAGGTCATCAGTAGGCTTGTCGTAAATAGCACTTGAATAAGTAAGAGTTTTATCTAGCCAGATAGAAAAAAATTCATTTCCTAGATCGTAGTGCTTAGATATATGTTCTTTACTTTTACTTTTAGTGTTGGAGGCAAAAATATTTTTAAATAAATTTTTTAAGAATTTAATTCTTAAAATGCCTGAAAATCTATGAGTTAAATTAATATTTCTAGCAGTAAGTTCTATCAAGGAAGTAAGATCTGAAGTAGTAAACTCATCTCTTACATAGCACTCAGCTAGCCCAGTGCTTCCACTTTTTAAGATATTAAAATAAAATTTTGGATTATGAACAACAATATCAGCTTTAACAATGTCATTTGGTTCACCAAAAATTTTTATTTCTTGATTATAATTTTTTAAATTTAAACTTCCACCTTTGATAGCTTTTAGTTTATTCAGTATAAAGTTTTCAGCTATTTTTGAAGGATTAAAATTCATTTTTCTAAAGAGATATTATTTTTTATTTTAACTTGTCTTTTTTGGAATATAGCTCCTTTTTTCCATAAACGTAATGCTTCATAGTGTATCGATGCCATAATCTTAAAAGTCATCATAGGATGTGTGAAGAAATTTATTAATAGGTGTTTCAAAGAAATAGTTTGCTTCTTTCCTGTCTGGCAGGCTACTAGAATTTTTCCTGCTTTATCTGTTTGTTTAATGAGTATTCTTATATTTTCATCGGGCTCTGTTAATCTAAAATTGTAAGAGGTGTCCATTTTAATAAAAGGAGATACATAAAATTTTTTATTACACTGTTGAGTAATTATTTTTTTACTATTATT
>CAJQTN010000035.1 GCA_905620505.1 uncultured Pelagibacteraceae bacterium | reverse complement strand
TAAAAAAACTACAGAAATTCTTTTAATAAAAAAAGGATCTCTAAGAGTGGATTTTTATCAAAATAATAAGAAATATTTATTTAGTAAAATTGTAAATAAAAATCAAATTTTAATCCTAATGGATGGTTCCCATGGGTTTAAAGTTATTAAAAATTGCTTTATAATTGAAGTAAAACAAGGACCTTTTAGCCAGCATCTAGATAAAACAAAATTTGCCCAAATTGATGAAAAACGTATTAAAATTAAAAAATAATCTTATACACTCTGATAAATCAATAGTTTTTTTTAAGACAGATATCTAAATAAGTGAATAAATTAAAATTTGAAGTAATCAAATATTCTAAAAAATTAAATTCTACCAATTTATCAGCCTTAAGATCTGGAAACATATCTGTAAGAGCTAAAGAAAAAAAAATAGATGGTTTTTATATTACTCCATCTGGCATGAAGTATTCTTCGTTAAAACTTAAAGATATCATTTTTGTTTCTTTAAAAGGAAGATTCGATAGAAAAAAAGGAATTCCATCATCAGAATGGAGATTTCATCAGGATATTTATGTTAATAAAAAAGATGCAAAAGCAATTGTTCATGCACATTCTATATACGCGACAGCAGTTTCGTCTCACCAAAAATCTATACCTGCCTTTCATTACATGGTTGCTGTTGGAGGTGGTGAGGATATAAAGTGTACAAAATACGCAACTTTTGGTACCAGGAAGTTATCGAATAATATTTTATCTGCTTTAAAAAATAGATCAGCATGCCTTATTGGAAATCACGGCCAGATTGCATTTGGAGAAAATTTAGAAAAATCTTTTGAGCTAGCACAAGAGATCGAAAATATTTGTAATCAATATATTAATGCCCTAAGAATTGGAATTCCTAAAATACTTTCAAAAAAAGAAATGAAAATAGTTTTAGACAAGATGAAAAATTATAAGAGAGGCTAGTTTTTTTTATGATCAAAGTTGGAGAACACATCACGTTAGATTTTTTAGGTGTTAAAAAAGAATATCTAAAATCTTTTTATGAAAAAATTATTTATAAAATAGCAAAAGCAGCTAAAGTTGAAATACTAAAAGTTAGTAGCCATGAATTTCAACCTCAAGGATTTACACTGGTCGCTCTATTATCTGAAAGTCATTTTAGCTTTCATACCTTCCCTGAAAGAAACGTAATCAGCTTTGATTTTTTTACATGTGGAAAGGTCCATCCTAAAGTTGCTTTAAAAATATTAAAAAAAGAAATTGAACACGAAAGAGTTGTTGTAAATAGTTTTAACCGAAGTAGCGTCAGTCTCTATGACGATATATACAGCACGCCTGGGCAAAAAAAATATTACGTAGTTAATAATATACTTGAAACTTTTACATCTAAAGTAGGTCAGTTTGTTGAGGTAATGAATCTTGAAGAATTTGGCAATGCACTTTTCATTGATCATGAAATTCAAGTTGCCGAAAAAGATGAAAAAATTTACAGTTCAACTTTTTTTAAATCTAGTTACGACCTCAGTAAGAAAAATAGTAATGTAGCTATTATTGGCGGCGGTGACGGAGGTGTTGCAAGAGAATGTTTGGATAATAATGTTAATTATATTGATTGGTATGAACTTGACCCTGAAATAGTTGAATCTTGCTATCGACACTTACCTACAGTCTGTTCAAAAGTTAAAAAAAGTAACACAGTTAACACATTTTGGGGCGATGCCTTTGAAAGCATAAAATCGGTCGAAGATTCTAAATACGATAAAATTTTTGTAGACCTTAATGATGATCAATATTGTATAGACCTTGCACGTAAAAATATGAAAAGTTTAAAAAGAATTTTAAAACCTGGTGGGGTTATCACAGCACAAGTAGGCAGCAAAGATAAAAAACCTAAACAAGTCGAGAATTGGTGTAATGTTTTAGAAAAAAGTTTTGGAAACGTCAAAGTTTCAGGTGTTTATATTCCTAGTTTTGATTGTAATTGGAATTTCGCATCATCTATAATGAAGTAAATATTTAGAATTTATTTTATAATATGTTTAAAGTTTCTTGTATTCAGTTCTGTTCTGGTAAAGATATAAAAAAAAATTTTCAAAATACAAAAAAATTACTTTTAAAAGCTATTAAGCAAAAATCTGACTTTATTATAACTCCAGAAAATTCCTCACTATTTGGCCTAAGTAAGAAAGAGCTAATGAAGACAGCGACTTCTATGCAAAAGGATTTCTATTTAACTGAAATTCAAAAAATTGCAAAGCAACATAAGAAGTGGGTTTTGATCGGATCTATTTTAATTAAAGAAAAAAATAAAATTAAAAATAGATCAATTTTAATTAATTCTAAGGGTAAAATACAAACTTATTACGACAAAATACATATGTATGATGCCACTTTAAATAAAAAAGAAAAATATTTTGAATCTAAAATTTTTACTCCAGGAAAAATAATTAAAACTACAAACTTACCTTGGGGTAAACTTGGTCTGTCAATTTGTTACGATATAAGATTTCCAAATATGTACAGAAAACTTTCAAAAAAAGGATCTTTATTTATATCTGTGCCATCAGCTTTTACTAAAACAACTGGAGAAAAACATTGGCACAGTTTATTAAAAGCCAGAGCTATAGAAAACTTTTCTTATATATTTGCACCAGGACAATCTGGAACTCATTGGAATGGTAGAAAGACATTTGGCCACTCACTAATTATTTCGCCAGACGGAAAAATTTTAAAAGAGTTAAAAAAAGGTAATGGAGTTATTACAACTAGCATTGATCCTGAAATACCTAAAACTTTAAGAAAAATCATTCCTAGTCTCAATAATGATTAATAGTATGATTTAATTTCTTTTATATTCGAGCCTAAAATATTATTTATTTCGAGTTTAATTTTAGATCTTTCATCGTTGGTTTTATAAACACTTCTAGCTAACTCAATAAATTTTTCTCCAAAATCGTTATTTTTCTCAGCTAATCTTTTCCCATTCTCAATATCCCAGAGCTTTAGATTAACAATTTTTAATTTTTCTATTAAAGATTTAACTTTTGAATAATCTGGTATCGATTTTTCAAAAGTATTATTCAGAGATAAAAGCTCTTTTTTTATATCTTTAAGTTTTTCAGAATCTGTAATTTTCTCTTTTTTTATTTCCAAGATAGTTATCTTATCAATTAGCTCACCCACTGATATTTCTGCCAATATTATGTCTAATTTGCTATTCATGATGAATTTTTTAAATATACTATAAATATAATTTTAAATAGTAAAAAAATGGCAAATATATTAATTATAAAACATGGTTCGTTAGGGGATTTAATCCAAGCTAATGGAGCAATGGAAGACATCAAAAAATCCAACTCAAATTCACATGTTGTTCTTTTAACTTCTGCGCCATATTTTAATTTGATGAATAAATGTCCTTATATTGATGAAGTTTTAATCGACACAAGATCACCAAGATGGAATTTATTTTATCTTTATTGGTTAAATAAAAAATTATCTTCTTATAATTTTACACATGTATTTGATTTACAGAATTCAAGCAGAACTAAATTTTATAGTAAATATTTTTTAAGTGAAGCTCGGTGGTCGTCAACAATCACGACATTAGAAACTGATCAAAAAAAATCAGATTATGATCAAGAACCAGTTTTAAAAAGAATGGAAATCCAACTAAAAAAAAGTGGAATAAAAATATTAAATCTCAAAAAACCTAATTTAAATTGGGCAATTGTTAATATTAGAAATATTACAAAAAATTATTTTAATAGAAAATATATTTTAATATTTCCATTTTGTTCCCCTAAACATGCAAATAAAAAGTGGCCCTATTATCGTATATTAATTTCTCAACTGAAATCTAAATATAATAGAAAATATGATATTGTTTTAGCTCCAGGACCCAATGAAATTGAGGAAGCTAGACTTTTAAATGCTCAAACTATATTAGATAAAGATAAATCTTTAAAAATTGATCAACTTATAAGTTTAATTAAAGATGCTAGTTTTATTGTTGCAAATGATACTGGACCTGCACATATTAGTAGTCACCTAAATAAAGCAGGGATAGTTTTGTTTGGAAGCCACACATCAGCACGTAAAGTAAGCATCGAAACTGATAAATTTAAAGCTATTTCCGTAAGAGATTTAAATTTGCTAAAGGCTGATGCTGTAATGGAAGAAATTAAAAAAGTTTTAAACTAAAGATAAATATTGCTCAACTATCTTTTTCCATTTAAATTTTTCTGAAAAGACACTAGCTTGCGATCCTAAGATTTTACAATTATCATTATGAAAAAATTTTAAAACTGTTTCATAAATTGAATTTAAATCACTACCGTCACACAAATACCCAGTTTTACCATCTTCAATAGCATCTGCCTCACCTCCTGCCATTCCGCCAATTGAACCTTTGCCATAGCTTCCTGCTTCGATAAAAGAAATACCAAAACCTTCAATAGATTTTTTATAAATAATAGATGGCATTAAAAATAAATTAGCCTCATTTAATATTGCAACTTTAAATTTTTCATCTGTTCTTGGTAAAAAAACCACCTGTTGTTCTAATCCTAATTGGGCCCTTAAATTTTCCAAGTTTTTTTTTTCCTCACCATCACCAATACAAACATATTTAATGTCAGGGTAAGTTGGCATTAAGTTTTTAACAGTCATTAATATATTCTGATGACTTTTTCTTTTGTCCAATCTTGCAATAGTAATTATTTTTGGAAAAGCAGAACCGAATATCTTTTTTGCTTTTATACTCTCTTCTTTGTCTATTTTAACAGGATAATTGGTACCGGGGTTGATAATATGTATTTTTTCTTTCTCTAAACCCATGCTCACTCCTAACTCTTTTGTATATTTAGAGTTTGCAACAATATACTGAGCTTTTTTAAAAGACTTATTCATTCTGATATTTAACGAACTTCCAATAGGATGATTAATTTCTTTTGAATGAATTAAACAAAAATTAGAAGTTTTATTTAGGTGGTCTAAATTTATATGCTCTAAACTTTTCCAGTGATCAAAAAAAATTGCTCTAATTTTATTATTCTTTAAATACTCATTTGCAGCGTAAGCTTTTCTAAATTTTCTAAAGACTTTAAAACCACCTATTCTCTGAATTCCTAAATTAGAATTTCTATCATAATCATTGCAATTTGGATATTCATCAGCAAAAATTTTTACCGGTCCATGATTTGTTAGAGCTTTAGACAGGCCCTCCATTAAAATTTGGATGCCTCCGACATCAGGTGGAAAATTTCGAGTGATTACTACAAACATTAGATAAGTTTTGTTCTTGGATTAATATTATAAATATTTTAGTATCAAATTACAGCAATTATATGATTCACAATTTTAAAAACAACACACCAACATTACATAAAGATTCTTGGGTGGCAAGTAACGCAGTTTTAATTGGAAAGGTTATTCTAAAAAAGGATGCAAACGTTTGGTTTAACGTTGTTCTTAGGGGAGACATTGAGCCCATAACTATTGGTGAGCGGTCCAATGTTCAGGATGGGAGCGTATTTCATACTGATCCAGATTGTCCGCTAACGCTAGGTAAAGGTGTTACCGTAGGACACATGGTTATGCTTCATGGTTGCGAGGTGGGAGATGATAGCTTGATTGGAATTGGAAGTACTATCCTCAATAAAACTAAAATTGGAAAAAATTGTATTATAGGTGCGAACACATTAATTACGGAAAATAAAATAATTCCTGACCGATCTTTAGTTCTTGGCAGCCCAGGAAAAATTATTAGAGAAGTTACAGACAAAGAAATTGAAGAAATAAAAGAAAATGCGAATCATTACGTAGAAAACTACAAAAAGTATAAAAAATAAATATTTAAGTGATAAATGGTAATTTAATATCTAAGGAACCAACCAATTTTCTTTATTTTTTTCTAAATCAAACATAGCTCTACGGTGACCTTTAGCTGCTAGATACAACCACTCCATACTTTTGATTTTACACTGAACGACGGTGAAGTTTTGATACCCATCTTCACTTTGTTCTTTTGTAAATTCAAAATTATCTAATTCCGGTTTAAGACCAGATGTAGGTGTGGATGATTCACTACCTGGACTGCTATCAACTAAATAACATTTTCTACTAATATGTTGTGTTTTAGACCAAGACTCCTTTGTGACTTCGTTGGAATAATTAACAATGCATTCAACTTTTAATCTTACTTGGATTTTTTCTTCCTTGTCGTAAAAAAGCATTGCGGCATTAGTATTTTTTTTTAATTTCTTTATTTTATCTGACCTAATATCACTGTGAAACTGAACTATCTTATTATCTTTATCTGTTTGTCTAAGTACTACAATTCTTCCGTCAAAATCAGATTGTTCGCCACATATAAATACAGGAATTCTAAAAGATGATTTTCTATTGGTTATTGCATCGCTTAGCATCAACCAGATCTTTTTCTTTATTTCTTGAAAATTTTCGTAGTAACTAACTTCTATAGACACTTTTTATTTTTTTTTCTTAAGCAAAGCAATTAGGCTTGAGCTGTCCCATCTGTTTCCACCCATTTTTTGAACTTCTGCGTAGAAACCATCAATTAAAGTTGTAACAGGAACTGGAGAACCATTTCTTTTTGCCTCTTCCATTGCAATTTTCAAATCTTTTCTCATCCAGTCAACTGCGAAACCGTAGTCGAATTTATCTGCCACCATCGTTTTAGATCTATTTTCCATTTGCCAGGATTGAGCAGCGCCTTTTGAGATAGTTTCAACAACATCATCCATATTTAAACCTGCGTTAATTCCAAAGTTCAGAGCTTCCGCTAATCCTTGAACTGCACCCGCTATACACATTTGGTTCATCATCTTTGTTAGTTGACCACTTCCCGATTTACCTAACAATTTTGCTTTTTGGCTGTAACATGAAATTACTGGCTCTGCTTTTTTAAAAGCAGCTTCGTCACCACCTATCATAACAGTTAATTTTCCACTTTCCGCACCAGCTTGTCCACCTGAAACAGGAGCGTCTAGAAAATGAAATCCTTTATTTTTTGCTTCTTTAAATAACTCTCTTGCAACCTCAGCTGAAGCAGTAGTGTTATCAACATAAATAGAATCTTTTTTAGCTGTATTAAACAAACCGTCTTTACCAATAGCAACTTCTCTAAGATCATTGTCATTTCCCACACATGTAAAAATAAAATCAGAATCTTTTGCGGCTTCAGAAGGCGTATTAGCGATTTTACCTTTATATTCACTTACCCATTTCTCCGCTTTAGCTTTTGTACGATTATAAACAGTTACATCGTGACCACCTTTTGATATAAACCCGGCCATAGGATAACCCATTACACCCAAACCAATGAAAGAAACTTTGCAACTCATAAATGATTAACCTTTCTTTAAATAAAAAAATAATAATATTTGGATTCATATTTACATTTTTTTCTAGTTTTGGACAGAGTTTTTTTTTGGGATTGTTTAACGCACCAATAAGAAATGAACTTGGCATAACACATGGGCAATTCGGTAGTATTTATGCAATAGCTACAATCTTTTCAAGTTTATTATTTATATGGGTAGGTAAAAAAATTGATGATTTTAGATTATTAAATTATTCTTTTTTTGTAATTATTACATTATTTCTTTCTACCTTATTTTTTTCTTTTATTAACAGCATCTACCTACTTGCTGTTGGAATTTTTTTAATGAGGTTTTCTGGTCAAGGTTTGATGGGCCATACATCCACTACAGCTATTTCAAGATATTTTGATAAATCAAGAGGTAGAGCGTTAAGCACAATTTGGTTTGGAATGTCTACAGCTGAGTTTATTTTTCCAGTTTTAATTATATATTTCCTAACAATTTATTCTTGGAGAAGTGTGTGGCAAGGAATATCAATAATAGTAATTGTAATTCTGCCTTTAATAATAAATTTTACAATTAAAAAAATAAATTTTGAGTCTAGAGAAGATGATTTAGAAGAAAAACCAAAAACTAAGATAAAAAGCTGGAAAAGAACAGAGGTATTAAAAGATTTTAGATTTTATATAATTTCATCTAACATGTTAGCAATGCCTTGGATTTTTACTGGCATGGCTGTTTATCAATCTTTTATATCTGACTCTAAGTTATGGGAAGTTTACACAATTCCAAAAGCTTTTATGGTCTTTTCAATAACTTCGATCATCACGCTTTTTTCATCTGGTTTCTTGGTTGATAAATTTACAAGTCGAAAATTAATTCCTATTATGAACATCCCTTTATTATTAGCTATGGTTGTTTTATTTTATAGTAAGCAGGAAATTTCAGCATATTTCTTCTTAGGCTTAATTGGCATATCTAATGGATTTGGTAATATTTTAGGATCATCTACATGGGCTGAAATATACGGAGTTAAATATATTGGAAGTATAAAAGCTCTAACAACTGCTTTCATGGTATTTTCAACAGCTATAGGGACCGCGGTATTTGGTGTTTTGATCGATAGAGGCTTCACTATAGAAAATATAGCTTTTATATGTGGGTCATACATTATTGTGTCTATATCTTTGTTAATATCATTCAGAAAAACCTTAGAACCAGTAAACTTAGTAAATTAAACTTGAATTATTAAGTTTAATTGAATACACAATCTTCATTATGGCAAGAATTACAGTAGAAGATTGTATGACCAAAATAGACAATCAATACGATTTAGTTTTATTAGCAAAAGAGAGAACGGCACAGCTAAATGCTGGAGATCAAATGTTAGTTCCAGAAGATAATGATAAAAAAACTATAATTTCTCTTAGAGAAATCGGAGAAGGAAAAGTTTTAGTAGAAGACTTGGAAAAAAGTGCAATATTAAGACTTCGCAAAGAGCCTGACGAAAACCAACAACAAGAAGAAACCGATGAAGAAGAAAATGATGAATTTGAAAGTTTATACAAAGGGCAAATTTCTAAAAGTGGAATAGCTATACTGCCCTCAAAAAGAACAAGAAAAATTCCTGAAGTTAAAAAAGTTGTAGCAGCAGAACCTGATGTTATCGATGAAACTGACAAAATCGATGAAACTGACAAAATTGATGAAACTGACAAAACTGATAAAATTGATGAGCCTCTCGATCAAGAGCCCCTCACTTTAAAAGAAGAAGTAAAAGAATAATTAAAAAATGATGAAGACTATATCTGTGGCTCCAATGATGGACTGCACAGATAGACACGAAAGATATTTTTTAAGTTTAATAAGCGAAAATCTCCATCTTTATTCAGAAATGATAGTTTCTAATGCAATCATTAGAGGAGATAGAGATAAAATATTATCATTTAAGAAAGTTAAAAATCCAACAATTCTACAATTGGGTGGTTCCAATCCTCCGGAATTAGCTGAAGCTTGTAAAATTTCAGAACAGTACGGATACGATGAAATTAATTTAAACCTGGGTTGTCCAAGTAAGAAAGTTCAAAAAAATAAATTTGGTGCTTGTTTAATGAAAGAACCAAATCTTGTAGCAGATTGTGTTAATGCAATGGTTAATTCTACAAAACTTCCCATCTCTATCAAAACAAGAATTGGTTATAATGATATTGAAAATTTTATATTCTTAAAAAATTTTATTGCTACATTAAAAAAAGCAGGTGCAAAAAAATTTATTATTCATGCTAGAAGAGCCATCTTAACAAAATTAACCCCTAAACAAAATTTATCAATCCCACCGCTAAAATATGATTTTGTTTATAGACTTAAAGAAGAATTTAAAGACGATGAAATTATTATTAATGGTGGAATTAACGACACTACTCAAATCAAAGATCACTTGAAGAAAGTAGATGGAGTCATGATTGGTAGAGCCATTTATCATTCGCCTTATCTATTGGCAGATATTGAAAAAGAAATTTACCAAAATGAAAATGTTCCCAGTAGAAATGAAGTTATGGAAAAACTAATTCCATACATTCAAGAAGAAACTAAAAAAGGTGTTCAGTTAAACCATATAATGAGACATACTGTTGGATTGTTCCATGGTCAAACTGGCTCAAAACAATGGAAACAATATTTATCAAAAAATATGTGTATACGCGATGCTGACATCCAAAAAGTTGATCACATTATGGATCAAATTAAGAATAATGGCAAATCAACTTCTCTAGAA
>CAJQTN010000034.1 GCA_905620505.1 uncultured Pelagibacteraceae bacterium | reverse complement strand
GGTGGAGATGGTGGTTCCGTTATTTTTGAGTCAGAAAGAAATTTAAATACATTAATTGATTTTAGATACGCTCAACATTTTAGAGCAGAAAATGGTTATATAGGTACTAAAAGAAAAAGAACTGGCGCGGGAGGAAAAGATTTAATAATCAAGGTTCCAGTAGGAACTCAGATTTATGAAGAAGATAACAATACATTAATTTATGACTTTACAAGAAATAAGGAAAGATATTTAGTGGCCACTGGTGGTAACCACGGTTTAGGAAATGTCAGATTTAAAAGCTCAACTAATAGAGCGCCTACAAAAAAAACAAATGGGAAAGTAGGAGAAGAATTTTGGGTGTGGCTACAATTAAAGGTTATTGCAGATATTGGGATTGTAGGAATGCCAAATGCGGGTAAGTCAAGTTTACTTGCGGCAATAACTCGTGCGAGACCTAAAATAGCAAATTATCCTTTTACAACAATAGATCCTAATCTTGGTGTTTCTTACTATGATGACAAAGAAGTTACATTAGCAGACATACCTGGTTTAATAGAAGGTGCACATGAAGGTACCGGCCTAGGTGATAAATTTCTGCGCCACATTGAAAGATGTAATACTTTATTACATTTAATAGACTTGTCAGAGGAAAAACTTGCTGAATGTTACCTAAAAGTAAGAAATGAGTTATCAAAATATGATAAAATTCTAACAAAAAAAAAAGAGATTATTGTGTTTAATAAATCTGATTTGCTCGGGAAAAAAGAAATAGAAAAAAAATTAAAAATATTTAAGATAAAAATTAAAAAAAAATACGAAATAATTTCAGTTGCTACAGATAAAAACTTGACTAATTTAAGAAAAATATTGTTAAAAAATGCAGCTAAATAAAGCAAAAAAAATAGTTATAAAACTAGGCTCATCTACTATTATTGATGCTAAAGGTAAATTCAAAAAAAAATGGTTCTTAAGTCTAATCCAGGATATTAAGCAATTAAGAAAAAATAACCAAGAAATAGTTATTGTTTCCTCGGGTGCTATTGCGCTTGGACAAAGTTATTTAAAAATACAAAATAAAAAAGTTAAAATTGAAATGAGTCAGGCGGTGGCATCAATTGGACAAATTCATTTAATTAATGAATTCCAAAAAATTTTTGAAAAAAATAAAATTAAAATTGGTCAAATTTTAATAACTCCAGATGACACAGAGCAAAGAAGAAGAGCACTGAACGCTAGAAGAACGTTTGAAAATCTTTTTAAATTAGAAGCAATACCTGTTGTTAATGAAAATGATACTACAGCAACTTCTGAAATTAAATATGGAGACAACGATAGATTGGCAGCAAGAGTAGCTCAAATAATAGGTGCAGATTTACTGATAATTTTATCTGATGTTGATGGATTGTATGAAAAAATATCAAATAAAAAAAGTTTAATTAAACAAGTGGATATTGTTAATGAAAAAGTTTTTTCTCTAGTTGATAAAAAAATTAATACCTATGGTTCGGGTGGAATGCTTACAAAGTTAGAGGCGGCAAAAATTTGTGTAAATGCTGGCTGTCATATGTTGATCGCTAACGGTGGGAAATTTAATCCTATAAAAAAAATTATAAGTGAAAAAGTATATACATGGTTTAAGCCTAAAATTTCTAATTTGGACGCTAGAAAGAAATGGATAATAAGTTCGCTATCTTCATCTGCTAAAATTTATATTGATCACGGAGCATCTAAAGCTTTAAAGTCTGGAAAGAGTTTATTGCCTGCCGGTATAATTAAAATTGCAGGTAATTTTAAGAAAGGTGACAACATAGTTATTGTAGATAATAATAATATTGATGTTGCGAGAGCGTTATCTTCTTTTACCTCTGAGGAAATTAATAAAATTAAAGGTTTGCAGAGTAATCAAATAGAAAATATTCTTGGATACGCAAGTAAATCAGAAATAGTACACAAGGACGATATTGTAATATTATGAAAAAATTAAATGAAATTGGTGTGAATGCAAAGAAGGCGTTGACAGTACTTAATAATTTAAATGAGGAAAAAATTAACAAAGTACTTCTGAGCTACAATCGACTTTTGTTAGAAAATAAAAAGCAGATTCTTCAAGAAAATATTAAAGACGTAAAAAATGTTAAAAAAAAACATCTCGTAGATAGATTGGTGTTAGATGACGAAAGAATAGAAGGCATAAGGAGTTCTGTTAATGAAATCTTTAAATTTAAAAGTCCCCTAAATAAAGTCTTGGAAACATGGAAAAGGCCAACTGGTTTGAAAATAAAAAAAATTACAACTTCAATAGGTGTTATAGGTGTGATTTATGAGAGCAGGCCAAACGTAACAGCTGATGTTTCTGCTTTGTGTTTAAAATCAGGTAATTGTGGAATACTAAGGGGAGGCTCTGATGCTTGTAATTCAAATAAGATATTGGCTAATCTTTTTAGGGAATCTTTAAAAAAAAACAATGTTGATAAAAACTGTATTCAATTTATTGATGACAAAAATAGAAATATTGTAAATTACCTTTTATCTAATATGTCGAAATATATAGATGTAATCGTGCCTAGAGGAGGAAAAGAACTTGTAAAAAAAGTTCAACAACTTTCAAGAGTGCATGTAATTGGACACCTTGAGGGTCTTTGTCATATTTATGTAGATAAGGATGCGAACACCGCTATGGCTACAAAACTAGTTGCTAATGCTAAAATGCGAAGAACTAGCATATGTGGAGCTGTTGAAACATTGTTAATAGATTCTAAATCAATAAAAAAACATGGCGTTCCAATTATGAATAAACTGGCATCACTGGGCTGTGAGATTGTTGTGGATAAAAAAATTAATCAAATTTTTAAAAATAAATATAAGTTAGCAAAAGAAATTGATTGGAAAACTGAATATTTAGATGCAAAAATTTCTATTAAATCGGTTAACGGAGTGCAAGAAGCTAAAAATCATATACTAAAATATGGCACAATGCATACCGATGGTATTATAACTAATAATTCTAAGACAGCAGAAATATTTTTAAATGGTGTTAATAGTGCAATTGCCATGCATAATGTTTCGACTCAATTTGCTGATGGAGGTGAATTTGGATTTGGAGGAGAGATCGGCATTTCTACAAATAAATTGCCGCCAAGAGGGCCGGTTGGGGTTAATCAGCTAACTTCTTACAAATATATAGTGACAGGAAAAGGAATTGCCAGGTCTTAATCAAAAATGATTAAATCTAGTAAGATAAGAATTGGAATTTTAGGAGGAACCTTTGACCCTCCGCACTATGGACACTTAGAAATCTCTAAACTGGCAATAAAAACATTAT
>CAJQTN010000033.1 GCA_905620505.1 uncultured Pelagibacteraceae bacterium | reverse complement strand
AGTTTCCATAATTATTGGATTAGTTTTTTTAAGTTATTTCGGAATAAGATTCTCAGGTGAAACGAAAAAAAGATCTGAAGCACTTGATAAACTTCAACAAGTAATGGCAAAAGAATATGAACTTGATTCACTTGATGGACAGGCTGCTGCTGCCGCACATTCTTTAGGTACACCACTCGCTACCATTTCAGTGGTCGCTAAAGAATTAAAAAAAGAAATTGGTGACAAATCTAAACATTCAAAAGATTTAGACTTGTTAATTAGTCAGTCTAAAAGGTGTAGCGATATTTTGAAAAAAATTTCAAAAAAAGAAATTAGTGATGATCAATTTATTAACTTAATAAAGGTAGAGAGTCTCTTAGAGGAAATTATCATTTCTTTTGAAGAAACTTCAGATAAAAAAATTACTTTATTAGAAAATGGAGATAAAAATAAAATAAACATTAAAAGATCTCCAGAAATTGTTTTCGGACTAAGAAACTTTATCGGGAATGCCATCAAGTGAAGCACTAGGACTTGTTAGGTTGTGCAAGGAACATGCGAATAAAATTGGAATTAGTTTCCATGTAGGATCTCAATGTATGCATAAAGTTTCTTTTACCAAAGCAATTAGTGAAGTTGGAAATATAATAAAAAAAACTAAAATTGTACCTGATATTATTAATGTTGGTGGTGGATTCCCTTCTATCTATCCAGACTTAAATCCTGAACCACTTGAAAATTATTTAAATGAAATAAAAAATTCTATTAAAAAACTTAATTTACCGATAACTCCTGAATTAATCTGTGAACCAGGAAGAGCGTTGGTAGCTGAAAGTGGTTCAACTATAGTCAAAGTTAATCTTAGAAAAAAACAAAAACTTTATATTAACGATGGGACATATGGTACTTTATTTGATGCCGGAGTTCCTAATTTCATTTTGCCATCTAGAATGATTTTAAATGGAAGAGTTCAATCAAAAAAATTAACTGCATTTAATTTTTTTGGACCAACCTGTGATAGTATGGATTATATGAAAGGGCCTTTTATGTTACCTAATAATATTAAAGAAGGTGATTATATTGAATTGGGACAGTTGGGTGCCTACGGATTAACCTTTAGAACTAAATTTAATGGTTTCTACTCTAATGAAATATTTGAAACAGCAGATCAACCAATCATGAGTTTGTTTGATACTTCGAGTAAAGTTAAATACTTGGTTGCTTAATGGACAAGAAAAATAACTCGAATAATATAGGACATAATAAAAAATCTCTTCTTAGTAATCCTGTAGAGCATATTGATATTAAATCATTCGATGCCAGAAAAATCATTGATGGAATGGGAAAAATGTCATTTACGTCTAGGGACACAGCTAGAGCTGCTGGTATTTATAATGAAATGTTAGCTGATAAAGATTGTTCAATTTTCTTAACATTAGCTGGATCTACATCTGCAGGCGGATGTATGGATTTATATACAGATCTAGTAAAAAACAACATGATTGATGCTATTGTTGCTACTGGCGCTTCTATAATAGATATGGATTTTTTTGAAGCTTTAGGCTTCAAACACTATCAAGGCTCCCAGTTCCAAGATGATACTATTCTTAGAAACAACTATATTGATAGAATTTACGATACTTACATTGATGAAGAGGAGCTTCAAGCATGTGATAAAGCCATATGTGAAATAGCCAATACTTTAGATCCACGATCTTACACATCTAGGGAGTTTATTAAGGAACTTGGTAAGTACTTAAAAACTAATGGGAAAAAGAAGGGCTCATTGATTGAAACTGCTTATGACAACGATGTTCCAATTTTTTGTCCAGCTTTTACGGACAGTTCAGCGGGTTTTGGTCTGGTAATGCATCAAGAGCAAAATCCAAAAAAACATATGACCATAGATTCTATTCGTGAATTCAGAGAGTTAACTGAAATTAAATTACAATCTAAACAATCTGGTTTATTAATGATTGGAGGCGGTGTTCCAAAGAATTTTGTTCAAGACACTGTTGTGTGCGCAGAGTTGTTAGGGAAAAAAGTAGATATGCATAAATATGCTATTCAAATAACTGTTGCGGATACGCGTGATGGAGCTTGTAGTAGTTCCACATTAAAAGAGGCAAGTTCATGGGGTAAAGTTAATATAACAAAAGAACAAATGGTATTTGCTGAAGCAACAAGCGTATTACCTTTGATTGCAAGTGATGCATACCATCGTGAACATTGGAAAAATAGAGAAAGAAAAAAATTTTCTAAAATATTTAAATAAAAATATTTAAATGAAAATATTTAAAAATGAAATATCTTTCAAATAAAAATGGCTTTCTAGGAATTGATAATAAGATCAATTTTAAAGAAAAAGTTGTTGTTGTTCCTTTTGGACTTGAAAAAACAGTTAGCTACGGTGGAGGTACCAGAAATGGACCTAAAGAAATTATTAAAGCCTCTCATCAAGTAGAATTATATGATGAGGAGTTACATTGTGAGCCGTATAAAAAGATTGGAATTAAAACGTTAAAACCATTC
>CAJQTN010000032.1 GCA_905620505.1 uncultured Pelagibacteraceae bacterium | reverse complement strand
AAATCTGTTATAGTGAAACACGTGAAAAATATAATATACATTAAACACAAATCTATTAATGTTTCTTCAACTCAAATTAAGAAAGACTATCCTAAAGCTTAATGGAAATATCAGAAATGAAAAATCAGATTGAAATAATTTTAGATAATAATAAAGCTAAAAATATTGTATCAATTGATCTTAAAAATAAATCTTATATTGCAGACTATATGATTATAGCTTCGGGAACTTCTTCTAGACACCTTCAGTCTCTGTCTCAAAACTTAGTTACAGAACTTAAAAAAATAGGAATTTACAACTGCAGAATGGAAGGAAATGATAGTAATGATTGGAAACTTGTAGATGCTATCGATATTATAGTTCATTTATTCCACCCTGAGAAAAGAGAATTTTATGATCTCGAAAAGATGTGGTCTGAACCAATGCCTAAAGAGAAAATATTAATATGAAAAAAATAAATATTGTAATTACAATTTTATTCTTAAATATTTTTACGATTAGTAATTATGTTTACTCCAAAAATTCAAACGAATTGTACAAAAAAATTGATTTATTCAGTGAGGTTTTAGAAACTATTAAACAAGAATATGTTGATGAAATTGACCAAGCAGCAGTTATGGACTCAGCGATTAATGGTCTCTTGCAATCTTTAGATCCTTATTCGGCATATATGAGCCCTAAATCATTTAATGGCATGCAAACTGATACCAGGGGCGAGTTTGGTGGGCTTGGAATTGAAATAGGAATGGAATCTGGTGTTGTTAAAGTTATTTCTCCAATTGACGATACCCCAGCAGCAAATGCAGGGATTAAATCAGGAGACTATATTGTTAGAATTAATGGTCAGCAGGTACAAGGTAGAACACTTACAGAAGCAGTTGAGCTTATGCGTGGGCCAGTAGGATCAGAAATAAAATTAACCGTTAGAAGAAAAAATGAAAGAAAAGCATTAGAATTTATAATTAAAAGAGCAATCATCGAAGTTAAGTCAGTTGAAGCAAAAATAATTGGTACAAAGAATAAAATTGGATATTTAAGATTAAAATCTTTTAATGAAAATAGTGACAAACAGCTTTTTCAAAAAATTAGTAATTTCGAAAAAAAAAATAAATTAACTGGTTATATTCTTGATTTAAGAAACAACCCAGGTGGACTATTAACACAAGCTATAAGTATAACTGATTATTTTTTAGATGATGGTGAAATAGTCTCTACAAAAGGAAGAAAAATTAGTGAGACAAGAAGATTTTTCTCCAGAAAAGGAGATGTAATAAATGGGAAACCCTTAATAATCATTACTAACAACGGTTCAGCTTCTGCGGCAGAAATTGTATCTGGTGCATTAAAAGATCATAAAAGAGCAATTATTTTAGGTGAACCAACTTACGGCAAAGGGTCGGTACAATCTATTATACCTCTTAAAAACGGTGGGGGATTAAGGCTAACTATATCAAAATATTATTTACCTTCTGGAAAATCAATCTCAGACGTGGGAGTTTTACCTGATATTCTTGTAGAAGAAATTGGAAAAGATTTTAAAATTAATACTGAGAATGATAATCAATTAAAGTATGCAGTTGATTTACTTAAGTCTTAAAAATGAATCATAATATTCTTCCGCTGAGAACGGGCGTTGGGATAGCTATCCTCAATTCACAAAATAAGGTTTTTGTTGGAAAAAGAAAAGATAACCCGTTTGATAAATGGCAAATGCCTCAAGGGGGAGTAGATTCTGACGAACCTTTATTGCAAGCAATGAAGAGAGAACTCTTAGAGGAAACTAGCATAAAAAATATAAAAGTTTTAAAAGAACTTGATCAATGGCTTGAATATGAGTTGCCAGAAAATTTAATTGGAAAGATATGGAAAGGTAAATACAGAGGTCAAAGACAAAAATGGTTTATAGTTAAATTTCTTGGAGATGACAATGAAATTAATATAAAAACAAAAAATGCAGAATTTATGGAATGGAAATGGATAGATGTTAATCTTTTACCGGATCTAATTGTAATATTTAAAAAACATGTTTATGAAAAAGTATTAATAGAACTTAAAAAAATTATTAGCTAATTTGTCGAAGCGTATCAATCTTATGATTTACGATATATTTTTCTTTATCTTTAATCTCCGCGTTTTGTAAAAGAACTTCAGAATCATCAATCATTTTTGATATATTTTCTTTTGTAAGTTTCTCTAATTTAATTGCAGACGAAGTTAAGATTAAAAGTTTATTATTAAAAAATTCTACGGTTCCTTCTTCAACATAAAATTTCTCAATTTTATTTTTAATCTCGACTTCTATAAATCCCGGTCTTAAAAAGGTAATTAATGAAATATGATCTTTTAAAATTGTCATCAATCCCTCGTAAGCAGGTATAGTTACCTGCTCAACATCAGTATTAATGAGTGTTTGATCGGGACTTATTATTTCTAAATTAAGGTTATCAGACATTATTATTTTACGTCTTGGTCCATTTTCTCAGCTTTTTCAACAGCTTCTTCGATTCCTCCAACCATATAAAACGCAGATTCTGGGAGGTGGTCATAGTCACCTTTACAGATTGAATCAAATCCTTTGATGGTTGACTCTAGATCTACTAATTTTCCAGGTGAGCCCGTAAACACTTCTGCAACAAAGAAAGGCTGTGATAAAAATCTTTGAATTTTTCTTGCTCTTGTTACTGTAATTTTATCTTCCTCTGATAATTCATCCATACCTAAAATTGCTATAATGTCTTGTAAAGATTTATATGCTTGAAGTGTTTGCTGAACTTCTCTTGCTACTCTATAATGCTCTTCTCCTACTATCCTTGGGTCAAGAATTCTTGAAGTAGAGTCTAGAGGATCTACTGCTGGATAAATTCCTATTTCAGCTATTTGTCTCGAAAGTACTGTTGTAGCATCTAAGTGCGCAAACGAGGTAGCTGGTGCAGGGTCAGTTAGGTCGTCTGCAGGTACGTAGATCGCTTGTACAGATGTTATTGAACCTTTACTGGTTGATGTAATTCTTTCTTGCAGGTTACCCATATCCGTAGCTAAAGTTGGTTGATATCCTACGGCTGAAGGTATTCTTCCTAATAACGCTGAAACTTCCGATCCTGCTTGGGTAAATCTAAAAATATTATCAATAAAAAATAGTACGTCCTGTCCTTCTTTGTCTCTAAAATATTCGGCAACTGTTAAACCTGTAAGAGCAACTCTTGCTCTGGCTCCTGGTGGTTCATTCATTTGTCCGTAAACTAGCGCTGCTTTAGATCCTTCACCATCGGGTTTAATAACTCCTGACTCAATCATTTCATGATATAGATCATTTCCTTCTCGCGTTCTCTCTCCAACTCCAGCAAATACTGAAAACCCACCATGTGCTTTTGCAATGTTGTTTATTAATTCCATAATAGTAACCGTTTTACCAACTCCTGCTCCTCCAAATAAACCAACTTTTCCACCTTTTGCATAAGGAGCTAAAAGATCGATAACTTTAATTCCTGTAACCAACATTTCTGTTTCAGTAGACTGCTCGGTAAACTTAGGAGCCTGTCTGTGTATTGGCCATTTTTCTTTGGTTTTAACGGGTCCTTTTTCATCAATCGGTTCTCCAATTACGTTAATTATTCTTCCAAGGGTTTCTGGTCCAACAGGTACTAGTATAGGCTCTCCTGTATTAGTTACTACGTCTCCTCGTTTTAAACCTTCTGTAGAATCCATTGCTATGGTTCTAACACTACCTTCACCTAAATGTTGAGCAACTTCTAATACTAGTTTATTTCCTTCGTTGTTGACTTCTAGTGCCGTATATATTTCTGGTAAATCACCATCAAAAGTTACGTCGATAACTGCACCAATAATCTGAGTAATTTTTCCTGTTTTTTTCATAATTATAGACTTTCTGCTCCTGATATTATTTCTATTAATTCTTTAGTAATTACTGCCTGTCTGCTTCTGTTGTAATTTATTGTTAATTTGTTAACCAGATCGCCTGCGTTCCTAGTTGCGCTGTCCATTGCTGTCATACGAGAACCTTGTTCGCTAGCAGAATTTTCTAAAAAGGCTTTAAAAACTTGAGTCGAAATATTTTTTGGAAGTAAGTCTTCAAGAATTTCATCTTCATCTGGTTCAAATTCATAAAAAATTTCTTCACTTTTTTTAGAATCTTTTTTTATTTCTGTGGGAATTATTTGCTGCGCTTCCGGTATTTGCGTCATAACATTTTTAAAATTATTAAAAAATAAAATACATTTATCAAATTCATTTTTGTCAAACAAATCTAAGATTATTTTTCCAACTTCATCAGCTTCTATAAATGAAATTTTTTTCTTATTTTTAAAGCTTAGCTTTTTAATAATATACTTTCCGTATTCTCTCTTAAGTTGGTCGTGTCCTTTTGAGCCAACTGTGATAATTTTTAAGTCTTTTCCTTCTTTTAATATTTTTTCAAAATATTTCTTTGCTAACCTGCATATATTTGAATTGAAACCTCCGCATAAACCCCTGTCTGATGTCATTACAACGCACAGATGAATCCGATCTTTGCCCGTACCAATTAACAGCTTTGGAGCGTTCTGAGGATCGCTTATAGAGTCTGTTAAATTTAAAATTATATTCTGCATTTTTTCACTATAAGGTCTTCCTTTTTCAGCATTATCTTGAGCTTTCCTGAGTTTTGCAGCTGCTACCATTTTCATTGCTTTGGTAATTTTTTGTGTAGACTTAACGCTAACAATTCTTTTTCTTAAATCATCTAAACTTGGCATTATTTTTTACTTTTTTTATATTCTTCTATTATTTGAATTAAAGATTCTTCAGTATCTTTTTCTAATTTTCCAGTAGCTTGTATTGTACTTAGAATTTCATTTTTATCATTTTTAATTTTTTCTAGAATATCTTTTTCAAAGTTTTTAATTTGATTTAATTCTACATCGTCTAAATATCCTCTAACACCTGTGAACACAGAAATAACTTGTTCTGCTACGGTTAAAGGTGAATATTGATTTTGTTTTAAAAGTTCTGTCAGTTTTGAACCACGATTTAAAAGCTTTTGTGTTGATGCATCAAGGTCTGAGCCAAATTGAGCAAATGCAGCCATTTCTCTGTATTGAGCTAACTCTAATTTTATTGAACCGGCAACTTTTTTCATTGCCTTAGTCTGAGCTGCAGACCCTACTCTTGAAACTGATAATCCAACGTTTACAGCTGGTCTGATACCTTGATTAAATAGTTGCGTTTCTAAAAATATTTGTCCATCAGTAATAGAAATTACATTTGTTGGGATGTAAGCAGAAACGTCTCCAGCCTGCGTTTCAATTATAGGTAAAGCAGTTAAGGAACCCCCACCATTAGCATCGCTAAGTTTCGCAGCTCTTTCTAATAGTCTACTGTGTAAATAGAATACATCACCAGGATAAGCTTCGCGTCCAGGAGGTCTTCTTAACAATAAAGACATTTGTCTATAAGCAACAGCTTGTTTTGATAGATCGTCATAGATAATTAGTGCATGCATTCCGTTGTCTCTAAAATATTCTCCAATTGTACAACCGGTATAGGGAGCTAAAAATTGCAAGGGGGCAGCATCAGAAGCTGTCGCTGCAACAACGGTTGTGTACTTCATAGCTCCAGCGTCTTCCAAAGTTTTAACAATTTGCGCTACTGTGGAACGCTTTTGACCTATGGCTACATAAATACAATAAAGTTTTTTCTTCTCGTCGTCAGATTCGTTAACTGTTTTTTGATTAATAATCGCGTCAATAGCAACAGCAGTTTTTCCAGTCTGTCGGTCACCAATAATTAATTCTCTTTGACCTCTTCCAATCGGAATTAAAGTATCGATAGCTTTCAAGCCTGTTTGCATTGGTTCACTTACAGACTGTCTTGGAATGATACCAGGTGCTTTAACTTCTACTCTTTTTCTTGTTGTTTTTTCACTTAAATTTCCTTTTCCATCAATTGGATTTCCCAAACCATCCAATACTCTTCCTAAGAGTTCTTTACCAACGGGTGCATCTACAATTGAACCGGTTCTCTTTACTATACTGCCTTCTTTTATTTTTCTATCATCGCCAAAAACTACTATTCCAACATTGTCGCTTTCTAAGTTTAGAGCCATACCTTTAGAACCATCTTCAAATTCAACCATTTCTCCAGCTTGCACATTGTCAAGACCAAAAACTCTTGCTATCCCATCACCAACAGATAAAACCTTTCCTATCTCTGAAACTTCCGCTTTATCACCAAAGTTTTTTATTTGTTCTTTTAATATTTTCGTAATTTCCGAAGGATTAATCTGCATATTATGCTTCTAACATTATTTGTTCATATTTTTTTAATTTATTTTTAATAGAAGTATCAATCATTAAACTACCTATTTGCATTTTTAATCCACCAATCAAATTTTCATCAACTTTATAATTAAACGCCACAGAGGTTCCTATTGATTGTGAAAGTTCAGTATTTAAGTTTTTAAGTTCTTCGTTTGTTAAATTTTTTGAAGAAGTTAAAGAAGCTTTTAGTTCTCCTCTTTTCTTTGAGACCAAAGATAGAAAATTTAAAAAAATAGTATTTAGGAAAAAAATTCGTCTTTTAGTAACTAATACAGATAAGAAGTTTTTAATAATTTTTGACAAACTCATTTGAACTAAAATTTTATTTAATACTACTAATTGAATTGACTGAGATTGAGTTGGATTATTGATAAAATTTTTCAGGTCCTCGCTAGTATTATATGCAGCTAAAAGCTCTTCGATATCTTTTTCTACAATTTCTGATTCAGAACTTTCTTTAGCAAGTTCGTACAGTGCCAAAGCATATCTATTAGCTGTTTCTGAAGAAAATGACTTATTAGAACTCAATTTAATACTCCCAGTTTAGAAATTTTGTTAAGAAGGGGGTTTACTATCATAAGGACAGGCATCGATCAAGGTAGTTAGATTGTTCTATGCAAAGTTAATTGGATCAACATCAACCGTAAGTTTTATTTTTTTAGATATGGTTAAATTATCAAGAATTTTACCTACACTTTTTTGTATTAAGTTGTTATTTTTTGATCTTAATAAAAGTCGTGTTCTATACTTTTTCTTAACTCTAAATATAGGAGAGTCTACAGGTCCTAAGACGTCAAGTTGACTAATAGCGCTTAATTTTTTTTTAATTTCTTGTGCTGCTCGAAAACTATCTTGGCTAGAATTAGCTGAAATGATCAAAGCAATAAGTCTTGAATAAGGGGGCAAGTTTTTATTTTTTCTAATAATCAATTCATTGTTTAAAAATTTTTCTGGGTTATTTTCCAATACATCTTTCAAAGTTTCACTCAAAGGTGTTGCAGTTTGATAGACAATTGTAGATTTACTAGAAAATCGACCTGCCCTTCCGCTTAGTTGATTGTATAGTTGTATATTTTTTTCAGTTGTTCTTAAATCATAACCCATTCCAGAAAAGTCTGCATCCACCACCACAATACAATTTAGTTTAGGAAAATTAAACCCCTTTGAAATTAATTGTGTTCCTACAAGAATATCTATCTCATTTTTTTCTATCTTCTTTAAAATAGATTCTGGCTCATTTTTTTTCGCTAAAAAATCACTTGAAAATATTTGAATATTTTTTTTCGGGAAAATAGTTTTTAACTCATCATATATTTTTTCAACACCTGGCCCGTACATACGAAAATCACAAAGTTCTGTTTCTGTCTTGCAATTTTTTTCTTTTTTAACTTTAACTCCGCAATGATGACAAATAAGTTTATTCATTGATTTATGATAAGTTAAATAAATTGAACAATTTGGACATAAATGTTTAAAACCACATTTTTTACAAATTAAAAAAGGAGCATACCCTCTTCTGTTTAAAAAAAATAATACTTGCTCTTTTTTTTTTAAATAATCTTGAATTAATTCTATAGTTTCATCTGCTATAAATTGATCTTTATTAAGTGAAGATTTTTCAAGATTAACTACTTTGGCTTCTGGTAATGGAAAATTACGATAACGATTTATTAGTCTTGTATGATTATATTTCTTATTTTTTATATTACTAAAAGTTTCTAATGAAGGAACAGCAGAAACTAGATGTATAGGTATATTTTCAAAAGACGCTCTTGATATTGCCATATCACGTGCATGATAAATAATACCTTCATCTTGCTTATATGATGGATCGTGCTCTTCATCTAACACAATTAATCCTAAATTTTTAAATGGTAATAACAATGAAGAACGTGCTCCAATTACTAAATTTAAACTCTTGTTAGTGACTCCTTGCCAGATTTTTCTCTTACTTTTAAGTCCTATTTTTGAGTGCCAAATCGCTGGTAGAAAACCAAAAAATTCCTCAAATCTTTCTTTGAATTGATTGGTTAAAAATATTTCGGGTAGTAATATAAGCACTTGTTGTCCTTTGTTTAGAATTTCTTTTATTCTTTCAAAGTAAACTATTGTTTTTCCTGATCCTGTGACGCCTTGCAATAAAGAAACGTTAAATGAATTTCCAAATTTTTTAAGATCCTTAAGACTTTTTTTTTGATCTTTATTTAAAATAAATTTAGATTTATTTTTTTTTACAATTTCTTTGATGTGCTGTTCGGTTTTAGTCATATTTTTTTTATCGCCAAGGCACATTTTAAGAACCATGCCTTTTGAGACTAAATTGTAGGCAGAAAACCAATTTATGTAGTCAATTAAACTTTTGTTAATTTTAAAATTATCTATCTTTGTGTCTATTTTTTTTATCTTAAATTTTTTTAATGAAGGCTGAACTTTATTCCATACAACTCCAACTTCTTGCTTCTTGCCGAAAGGAACAAGGACTATATCACCTGGTTCTAATGCTCCTAAAAAACCGGAATCATAGGTAAAGGGAAAATTAAATATTTTAGGAATTAAAACAGGAACTTTCATTTTAAGTATCTGATTGATATTATATCAATTAAAAATGAATTGCTCTTTTATCAACTGCTAGTGCTGCTTCTTTTACCGCTTCTGTGTGGGTTGGGTGGGCATGGCATGTCCGAGCAATATCTTCGGCGCTGGCACCAAATTCCATAGCTAAAGCCATTTCGGCTATCATGTCACCAGTATGTGGGCCGATCATGTGAACGCCTAAAACCCTATCTGTTTTGTTGTCAGCTAATATTTTTACGAAACCATCTGTTTCGTTGTTAACTTTAGCTCGCGAATTTGCAATAAAAGGAAACTTACCGACTTTATAGTTTATGTTCTCTTTTTTGAGTTCCTCTTCAGTTTTTCCAACAACTGCAACTTCTGGTGACGTGTAAACAACACCAGGTATAATGTTATAATTAACATGGCCAGCTTGTCCTGCGATGATTTCAGCAACAGCAATTCCTTCTTCTTCTGCTTTATGAGCAAGCATCGGACCTTTGATTACGTCCCCGATTGCATAGATATTATTTATCGAAGTTTGTAATTTTTTATTTACTTCAATCCTTCCTTGCTTGTCTTTTTTAATTCCCATTTTTGTTAAATTCAATCCCTCTGTATAAGGCTTTCTTCCAACCGCAACTAAAACTTTGTCAGCTAAAATTTTTTCTTCTTCTGATGTTTCATTGTTTGTAAAAGCAACTTCCACTTGATCGCCTTTGTTTTTCACAGAGGTTACTTTTGAGTTTAATTTAAATTTAAATCCTTGTTTTGTTAAAATTTTCATAAATTCTGATGAAATTTCTTTATCCATTCCAGGAGTAATGTGGTCTAAATATTCCAAAACAGTTACGTTTGATCCAAGACGCGACCACACAGAACCCATTTCTAATCCAATATACCCACCACCTATTACTATAAAATTTTTAGGCACTTCCTTTAGTGCAAGCGCACCTGTTGAAGATACAATATTTTCTTCATCAATTTCCATCCCAGGCAGCGTAGATGGGCCTGAGCCTGTAGCAATAACAATATTTTTAGACTTATAAGATGTTTTTTTCTCTCCTTCATAGACAACAACATCGTTTTTAGAAAACAAAACACCTTTACCTTTGATGTATGTTACTTTGTTTTTTTTAAATAAAAATTCAATTCCTTTAGTTAGAACTTGAACTGATTTATTTTTATTGGCCATCATCTTATCTAAATTAAGTTTTAAACCTGTAAATTCTATCCCTTGTGCATTAAAGTCTTTTTGAGCTTTATGGTAAGTCTCAGATAGATTTAAAAGACTTTTAGATGGTATACATCCTACGTTAAGACAAGTTCCACCTAATGTTCCCCTTGATTCAATGCACGCAGTTTTCAAACCTAATTGAGCTGCACGAATAGCACAAACATATCCACCAGGACCTCCACCAATAATAATTACATCAAAATTATTTTCCATAACTATAAATTTAAAAATAGTCTTCGAGGTTCTTCGAGACACTCTTTTATTGTTTTTAGGAACGAAACCGCTTCTTTTCCATCAACAATCCTATGGTCATATGACAAAGCTAGATACATGATTGGTCTAATAGAAACGCTTTTGTTGATTGCTACAGGCCGTTCTATAATATTATGCATGCCTAATACAGCTGACTGAGGTGGGTTTAAGATAGGAGTCGAGAGCATTGAGCCATAAATACCTCCGTTTGTAATTGTGAAGGTTCCACCCTGTAAATCATCAATAACAATTTTTCCATCTCTTGCTTTTTGTCCAAGTAAATTAATGTTTTTTTCAATTTCCGCAAAAGACATTTCATCTGTATTTTTAAGAACTGGCACAACTAAGCCTCTATCTGTACCAACAGCTATACTTATATTGTAATAATTTTTATAAACAATTTCATCTCCTTGAATTTCTGCGTTTATAACAGGATAATTTTTAAGTCCAACAACACATGCTTTTACAAAAAAAGACATAAAACCTAATTTGACATCATATTTTTTTTGAAACTCTTCCTTATGCTCGCTTCTCATTAAAATAACTGCGCTCATATCTACTTCGTTAAAAGTGGTTAACATAGCTGCATTTTCTTGTGCTTCTTTAAGTCTTTTAGCTATTGTCATTCTTAATCTTGTCATTTTAATTCTTTCTTCAGGTCCATGCGTAGTTTTTCGTTCTGATGGTTTTGGCATAGTGCCCATTAAATCTAGAAGATCTTCTTTTAAAACAACCCCATTTTTACCTGAACCTTTAACCTCGCTAAGATTAATATTAGATTCTGCTGCTAATTTCCTAGCGGCAGGAGAGATAATGTCTATGTTTGAGTTTGAGTTTTTTGAAACTTTTTGTTCACCGTGAACTTCTGTCAGGATAAGAGGTTCTTCTTCATTTTCTTGTGTTTTTTCTTTTTTAATTAATTTTATTTCTTGAATACTTTCTTCTTTTTTTTTAATGACTTCGACTCTTTCCTCTTCTTTAACAATTTGTGGTTTTTTTAATGGAGGTGAATATTTTTTTTCTTCCGCATCTGTACTTATCTCGGTGCTTTTCGATTGTGTAATAGTTCCTAACAAAGCTCCAACATCTACAGTTTGTCCTTCTTTAACAGAAATTTTTTCTATTATTCCCCCAGAAGGCGCAGGTACTTCAATATTAACTTTGTCGGTCTCTAATTCGACTATTGCTTCATCTGCATTAACTTTATCACCTTCATTTTTCAACCACTTAGCTACCGTAGCTTCTGTTACAGATTCTCCAAGTACTGGGACTAGTATACGTTCAGACATTAATTAATTTTTCCAACCACCTTTTCTAATATTTCTTTTTGTTGTGCAAGATGTTTATTAAGATTTCCTGTCGCTGTAGTAGCTGAAGGTCTTCTTCCAATATATTCAACCTTTTTGTTGTTAAAATTAATAATTTCTAAGGTTCTGTTTATGTAATGATTAACTGTATTCCAGGCACCCATATTTTTTGGCTCTTCTTGACACCAATAAATATCTGCATTCTTCGCATACCTCTTCAATTCTTTACCTAGTCTTTTCACTGGAAATGGATAAATTTGTTCTAAACGAATAAAAATAACCCTATCATTTTGTGTTTTTTCTCTGGCATCAACTAAATCAAAATAAATTTTTCCTGAACAAATAATTACTTTCTCAATCTTGTTGTCGTTTTTAAGTTTAATTAAACCATATTCATTTGTGTAAGCTCTATCAGGTAAGACTCTATGAAAAGAAGTATTTTCAGTAAAATCACTTATAGTCGAAACACATTGTTTGTGCCTTAATAAAGATTTTGGAGTCATAATTATCAATGGCTTTCTAAACTCTCTGTGCATTTGTCTTCTTAGCACGTGAAAATAATTAGCCGGCGTTGTACAATTTACTACTTGAATATTATCTCTTGCACACATTTGTAAAAATCTTTCCAGTCTTGCTGAGGAATGTTCAGGTCCTTGACCTTCATAACCATGAGGTAGCAGCAACACTAAACCACTTGCTCTGCCCCATTTAGATTCACCAGAAGTTATAAATTGATCAATGATGATTTGTGCACCATTGGCAAAGTCACCAAATTGAGCTTCCCATAACACTAAGGTTTCAGGTTCTGATAAGGAATAACCAAATTCAAACCCCAGCACAGCCAATTCGGACAAGAGTGTATCTATTACTTCAAATTTTTTTTGATTTTTTGTAATATTATTCAAAGGGACATATCTTTCATGGCTATCCTGATTTCTAAGCACAGAATGTCTCTGGCTAAAAGTTCCTCTACCAGAATCTTGACCTGATAATCTTACAGAAAAACCCTCTGTTAAAAGTGTGCCAAACGCTAAAGCTTCAGCTGTTGACCAATCAATTGGAAGGTTATTATTGAACATTTTTTGTTTGTTCTCAAATATTTTTTTTAGAGTTTTGTGTATGTTGAAATTATTTGGAATAGTTGTAATTTTTTTTCCTATTAAATTGATTTTTTCTTTATCAACACCGCTAACACCTCTTCTGTCTTTGCCAGGTGTGGGTGTAAATCTCGACCAAACGCCATCAAACCATTTTAGTTCTGTTTTATAATTTTTTGATTCAATAAACTCTTTTTCCAAATATGACTTAAAATTATTTATTTGCTGTTCTACTTTTTCTTTAGAAAAAATTTTTTCATTTACTAATTTTTCAGAATAGATTTTCAGAGATGTGGGATGTAATTTTATCTTTTTATACATTAAAGGTTGTGTAAAAGAGGGTTCATCACCTTCGTTGTGCCCAAATCTTCGATAACAAAACATATCAATTACAACGTCTCTATTAAATTGCTGTCTAAACTCAGTTGCAATTTTAGCACAATGCACAACTGCCTCTGGATCGTCTCCATTTACATGTAAAATAGGGGCTTGAGCAATTTTTGCTACTTCACTTGGATATGGTGAAGATCTTGCAAATCTTGGCGATGTTGTAAAACCTATTTGATTATTAACGATAATATGAATTGTTCCACCTATATTATGTCCTGGTAATCCTGACATTGCAAAACACTCTGCAACTATTCCTTGCCCTGCAAAAGCAGCATCTCCATGAATTAATACTGGTATAACTTTTTTTCTTTCTGGGTCTTTATGAAAGAATTGTTTAGCCCTTACCTGACCTAACACCACAGGGTTAACAGCTTCTAAGTGCGAGGGGTTGTCAGTTAAACTAATGTGAACAATATTGCCGTCGAACTCTCGGTTTGATGATGCACCTAAATGATACTTAACATCTCCCTCAAATTCTCTTTTAGCTTCAACGGCACTTCCAAAAAATTCATTAAAAATTGCTTTGAATGGTTTTCTCATAACATTGGCTAAAATATTTAATCTACCTCTGTGCGACATGCCAATCTTGATTTCTTTTACGCCCAAATTACCACCTCTTTTTATTATTTGCTCCAACGCAGGTACTAGAGATTCTCCACCGTCAATTCCAAATCGCTTCGTTCCTACAAACTTAACATGCAAATATTTTTCAAAACCCTCCGCTTCAATAATTTTATTTAAAATTGCTTTTTTCCCATTTTCCGTAAAAATAATTTCTTTTTCCGGACCTTCGATCCTATCCCTAATCCAATTTTTTTCATCTGGATCTCCCATATGCATAAATTCATAACCTATATTTCCACAATAAGTTTTTTTTAAGATATTCATAATTTCTGATAGCTTTGCTTCTTGTAATCCTAAAACACCATCTAAAAATATTTTTTTACCAAGGTCGCTTTTAGTGAATCCATACGTTTCAGGTTTTAATTCTGGGTGCTCTTCTCTCACCATCAAGCCCAAAGGATCAAGGTTAGCGATTAAATGTCCTCTAATTCTAAAAGCTCTAACTAACATTATAGCTCTTATGGAGTTCTTTGCAGATTCCTCTATCAAAGGAAGATCAGCGGTTTTATTACCTTCTGACGAAACTTTATTTAGTAGATCTTCTAAATCTAAATTTTCTTTTTTAATTTTTTTTTTGGGTGCCCAACTTGGTCCCTCTGAAGTTTTCGAAATAATTTCTTCATTTTCTTTAAGACCATCAAAAAATTCCTTCCAACCCTCCGGTAGTTTACTTGGGTTATTTATATAATCTGAATAATACTCTTCTATAAAAGAAGAATTACTACCAGCTAAGAAGGAGGTTTTTTTAAATATATTATTATCTTGAGATGATGACATTTTAATATCTCATAATAACATATAATTTTTTTTATTAACTATTTAGTTTTTCAAGTAGAGTTTTACCAATATCTGCTGGAGATTTTGAGATTGTTATTCCTGCTGATTTCATTACTTCAATCTTATCTTCTGCGCCACCTTTTCCACCAGATATAATTGCCCCTGCGTGTCCCATTCTTCTTCCTGGGGGTGCAGTAAGACCTGCGATAAAACCAACCATGGGTTTTTTAATCTTTGATTTTTTTATAAATTCTGAAGCTTCTTCTTCTGCAGAACCGCCGATTTCTCCGATCATGACAATAGATTTAGTTTCTTCATCTTTCAAAAAAAGATCGATACAATCGATAAAATTAGTTCCATTAATTGGGTCACCACCGATACCTATACAAGTAGATTGGCCCATCCCATTAGCTGTGGTTTGAGCAACAGCTTCGTAAGTTAAAGTTCCCGATCTAGAAACTATCCCTACAGAACCTTTTTTGTGAATGCTACCTGGCATAATGCCAATTTTACATTCGTCAGGAGTTATTATTCCAGGACAGTTTGGTCCAATTAAACGACTACTACTTCTGCTCAAAGTTTGTTTTACTTTGATCATGTCAATAATTGGAATTCCTTCAGTTATGCAAACAATAAGTTGTATTTTTGCTTCAATTGCTTCAATTATAGCTTCAGCTGCAAACTTTGGAGGAACATAAATCATTGTTGCGCTTGCTCCTGTAATTTTTTTTGCTTCTTCAACTGTATCAAAAACTGGTAGGTCAAGATGTTTTATTCCACCTTTTTTAGGTGTAACACCTCCTACTAATTTGGTTCCATATTTTAAAGCTTGTTCTGAATGAAATGTTCCATGCGTGCCTGTAAAACCTTGACATATAACTTTTGTATTTTTATTTACCAATACGGACATTTATTTTATTGCCTCGACAATTTTTTTTGCAGCGTCATTAAGATCGATTGCTGATAATATTTTAAGACCAGAGTTGTCTAATATTTTTTTTCCTTCTTTAAAGTTAGTGCCAGCTAATCTAACGACAAGGGGAACACTCAAGTTAGTTTCTTTTGCAACATCAAGCACACCTTGTGCAATTACATCACATCTCATTATTCCGCCAAATATATTAATCAATATTCCTTTAACATTTTTGTCTGAGAGTATTAATTTAAAAGCCGCTGATACTTTTTCTTTTGTTGCGCCGCCTCCTACATCTAAAAAGTTTGCTGGTTCTTTGCCATATAATTTTATTATATCCATTGTCGCCATTGCTAAACCAGCTCCGTTTACCATGCATCCAATTGAACCATTTAGTTTTATATAGGCCAAATCATATTTGCTTGCTTCAATTTCCGCTGGTTCCTCCTCGTTTAAATCTCTTAATTGTAAAATTTCCGGTCTTCTAAAAAGAGCATTATCATCAAAATTCATTTTTGCATCCAAACATACAATTCTTTCATCTTTGGTAATTATAAGTGGGTTTATTTCTATTAAGCTTGCATCTTTTTCAATCAAAATTTTGTATAAAGCTTTGATTAGTTTATTTGCGATTATTTTTTGCTCACTATTGAAGCTAAATATTTTTATTATTTTTTCTATTTCATCAGTCTCAATATCATTTTTAAAATCAATTTTATTTGTAATAATTTTTTCTGGTGTTTCAGAAGCAACTTTTTCAATGTCCATTCCACCTTCAGTGCTACTTATAAATGTAATTTTTGAGCTTTCTCTGTCTATTAAACACGACAAATAAAGTTCTTTTGAAATATCTGAGGCTTCTTCTATATAAATTCTCTTTACCTCTTTCCCTCCAGGGCCTGTTTGAGGTGTAATTAATTTCATTCCAAACATCTTTTTTGCTTGAATGCTTAATTCATCAACATTTTTTACTAATTTTATTCCCCCTCCTTTTCCACGACCTCCAGCATGAATTTGAGCTTTTACTACAAATTCTCCAATTTTTAATTTTTTAATTTTCTCATCTAATTCATTTAAAGAAAATACAACAATCCCTTTAGAAACTGGTGCCCCATATTCTTCTAATATTTTTTTTGCTTGATATTCGTGGATATTCATTAAATGTACATTTAAAATTTAATCTTTAGTATATTTTTATAATGACTAAATCAAACAGCTTTTTAAACAATTATTTTTTTTATTTTTTGTTTTTTATCTTTTTTGTTGTTGGAGTAACAATATTTAAAGACTACGGAATATCTGTTGATGAAGAGTTCCATAGATTTTCAGGATTTTATTGGTTAAATTATACATTAAATTTTACTCCATTCGAATCTCTCAAAGATAGTGTGCAAATTAAGTTAGCAGCTATAAACGGATTTACCTTGCCTGATCCAAAAAACCATCCTTTTTATGGAGTGGTGTTTGACTTGCCTTTGGCACTTCTGGAAACAATCCTTAATATTAAAAATGAAAAAAACTATTATTTATTAAGACATTTCTTTAATTTTTTTTTATTTTTTATTGGCTTTTTATATTTCTATAAAATACTCGACAATAGATTTAAAAATAAAATAGTTATATTCATAGGTGTTCTTTTTTATATAAGTTCTCCGAGAATTTTTGGAGATGTCTTTTTTAATAATAAAGACATAATATTTTTGTCTCTTGTAACCATAGCTGTTTATTATAAATTTAAACTTATTGATAATTTTGAATATAAAAATATTGCCTATTTTAGTATTTTTTCCGCTCTAGCTTGTGCGTGTAGAATAGTTGGGGTTTTTATTCCTATTTCTTTTCTATTTTTTATTTTATTTTCTGCTTTAAAAAAAAAAAATTACGTTAATGAACTAAAGAAAATTTCATTTTATATAGTTATATTCTTACTTGTTTTAATATTATGCTGGCCTTTTCTATGGGAGAGCCCAATAAAAAATTTTATATATGCTTTAAAAATATTTTCTAAATATTCTATCACGGAAATTTACACATTATTTAATGGGAAATATATCTTAACATCTCTTCTGCCATTGAATTACTTACCGGTATGGATATCGATAACTACTCCATTAATAATTATAATAATATTTTTAATTGGTTTTTTTTTTCTCTTAAAAAGATTTTATTTAAGAACAATTAATATAAACGAAAAAATGATTTATAATGATTTTTGGCGAGGGAAAAAAGAACAAAAAGATTTTTATGTTTTTTTTAATTTTACTCTAATTGTTATTTATTTAGTTTTTTCTAATCCCGTTTTATATACAGGTTGGCGACAAGTATATTTCTTACATTTTTTTATAGTTTATATAGCTTGTTTTGGTTTGCATTTTCTATTCTTAAAAATTAAAAAAAAGTTATTACTATCTTCAATTATATTATTTTTTATTTTTATAAATTTTATTCAAATTATCAAGCTGCATCCTTATCAAAGTTTATATTTCAACGGATTGCTTCAAGGGGAGAGAAAAACAAACTTTGAAGTAGATTATTGGGGGATATCTGGTGTAAAATTTTTAAAAAATATTCTCTTAAGGGAAAAAAATTCTAATGAAATAAACATTGCTGTAGCATCTTTCTTGCCATTAGAAAGAAGCCTAAAAATGTTGGAAAAACATGAGTCAAAAAAGATAAATATCATGGGTCAAAATTATCAGGATGCAGAATATATTTTTAACAACAATATGTCTGAAGTAAATAAATTTTTTAATAAAAAATACAATATTCCAACAAATTTTAAAAAAATTTATGAATTTAATTTAAATGGATTTATAGTATATGAAGTGTATAGAAAACAATAAAATGAAATTATTTATTTACAAAACCTTATTTCTTTTCATTTTTATATTTATCCTGTTTCAGTTGACTTTTGGTTTGGCTGTTAAGGAAATAAAAAAAAACTTAGTAAATCTTGGTTCTAAAGAATACTCGGAAACAATAAAAATAAAAATAAGAGAAGAAATAAAATCTGGTTTAGGAAAAGACCAAATTCTTAAAAAAGAAGATGCTGTGTTAATTAAAAGATTCCTAAATAAAATTAGCAATGAAATTAAGCAGATTAATTAGAAAAAAATTTATTAACGTAAACTCTATCTTCCCAATAAGTAAATGGAAATCTAAAAGTATCCTCTAACTTAAAGTTGTTTTTAACCAAGTAATTATGGATTTTTTTCGGTTTATAATTATAATAAATTTTATCTCTATGGAATTCTATTAGAACATATTGAGTATCTTTAATACGTTTACCAAGACCAAGTAATACTTCTAGCTCGTGCCCCTCTGTATCTATTTTTAACAATTCTATTTTTTTTATACTACTTTTATTTAAAAAATCACTTAATCGAACCGTTTTAACATTGTAGGTTTCTTTTATTAGGCTTTGTTTGCTATTCTCAATAAATAATTTACTTTTTTTTTTTAAATAACTATTTGATTCATTTAGTTTGGTAAGTGAAGAAGTCAAATCATGTCTGTTAATATAAATTTTTTGGAAATTATTTTTATTTGAGATCGCATAATTAAAAGCTTTTACATTTGTGATTTTTTTATATTTTTTTATTATTATTTTAAATATTTTTTTTTGCGGCTCAAACATAAAAATTTTTTTTGTTTTGAAGTTTTTTAAAATTAAATCTGTATAGCTTCCTTTGTGTGCGCCTACGTCTACAAAAAAATTAATTTTTATTTTTTTTTTTTTGAAAAACAAAATTATTTTTTTTTGATGAATAAACTTGTCTAGCATGTCGAAAAAGAAAATAGCCAAAAACCTAATTAATTTCATTTGAATTCCTTACAATCTTTTTTTAAATTAAATTTAATCAACATTTTAGTTACTCTTTTTCTTGAAAAACAATCACTCTTAATCACAAGCTCTAATATTGAATCACTTTTTGTAGAAGTTTCATAAATAACATCAATATCATTTTGTTTAAGACTTTGTATAAAAAAATTTTTATATTTGTAAAAATATTTTTGATTTTTTGTTGGAAAACTTATGGATGGATGATGCCACTGATTAGGAGAAAAATCGTAGATTTTTAAAGCGGGTGCTATGAATTGATAGTCAGTTATTATTGCTTTATTTGATTTATCTAAAGATAAAACTTCCATTACTTTTTTTAAATTATCAATTTCGTACATAGGGTCATTTGGAAAATTGATTGTAATCCATTTTAACCCCTTTAAATCTTCGCTAAGTACCTTTGCATCTATAGCCTTGCTAAGATCTACATTTTCTAGTTCGTTAAACTTTCTGTGTTCGTTAAACCTTATGTGATATTTAGTGGCAGAAAAAAAACATAATAATATTATAAATAATAAAATTAATTTATTTTTGTAAAAAAAACTTTTGAAAAAAACATGGATAGTTCCTGTTATTAAAGGAATTAAAAAAAAAATAAAATTTTGATTTAAGCTATAATGTTGATGAAACATTAGCACGCTACTTAAAATAATAATTGCTAGTGTTGAGAAAAAAACTCTAGTGTCTTTATTTCTCCATGATTTTATTAATATGTTAGTTAATAAAATTAATAAAATTAAAATAAATTTATATTCTGCTATAGTTCCAAATAAATCAAATTTATAAGTAGAAAACCTAAAATCACCAATAGTTTTTGCATACAGATAATATTGATCGTAAAAATTTATAAAATTTATTTTCGTAATGTAAAAAAATAAAAATATGAATAATATTGATGCAACGGAACCTATTATTAAAAAGCTTAAAATTTTAATATTTTTTTTAAAATCGTAAAATAAATAAAATATGAATAGAAATAATATTCCGAATAATCCATATGCAGCCGGTGTTTGTTTTGATAGAAACGATAAAGTGAATAATAATGGTATATATGCAAAATATATATTATTATTTTTAATAACACCGAAAATAAAAAAGTAAAACATAAGTATTAAAAAAAAAGTTGAGTGGTGATCTACAAATGGAGTGCCGACTACAGGGTAAAATAGAATAGAAAAAATAATTGAGTAAATAATAGAAAATTTTTTTTGCAATCCTAGTTCTACAAAGAGTAAATAACTAACCGTAGATATGATCAAATTAACTAATGATGAATGAATTATAAAACTTTTCCAATTGGTTCCATTGATGTAAAAAAATAATGCATTTAAATAATCTAACAGTGGTCCTGTAACTAACCAATAATCATTAAAAGGTATGTAGCCGTTAAGAACTCTGTAACCTCCATTATAGAGTACGAAATTATCCATGGGCATTACACCAATGAAACCATAATAATAATTTACAAGGAATGAAAAGACTCCAACTAAAAATATTGGTAAATATTTTTTATAAAGTAGGATCAATTTTTTTTGCTGCATCAAATAATTCTTTCACTGATTCAATAGAATTATTGAATTCTTTTTTTTCTTCATCTGACAAATTTAAATTAATAATTTTTTCGACACCATTTTTACCTATTACAACTGGTACACCTGCATACAAATTGGTAAATCCAAACTCTCCATTTAAATACGCGGCACATGGTAATTCTTTCTTTAAATCTTTTAAGTAACTTTCTGCCATTTCTATACCTGATGCAGCGGGTGCATAAAATGCCGAGCCCTTTTCTAATAATTTAACTATTTCTGCGCCACCATTTTTGGTTCTTTGTACAATTTTTCCTAAAGTTTCTTTTTTAAGTCTTCCTGATTTTATCAAATCTAAAACTGGCTGCCCATCTACTTTGGTGTGTTCTAACATTGAAACCATTGTGTCTCCATGTCCGCCTAATACTAGTGAACTAATTTTTTTTACTGGGATACCTAATTCTTGAGACAGAAAATATTTAAACCTTGATGTGTCAAGAATACCAGCCATGCCAACTACCATATTTCTTGGTAGTTCAGAATATTTTTGTAACGCCATGACAATTACATCTAAAGGGTTTGTAATACATATAACAAAAGCCTTTGGCGAAGAGTGTTTTATTCCTTCTGCTACTTGTTTGATAATTTTTAAATTTATTCCAAGTAAATCATCTCTGGTCATGCCTGGTTTTCTAGGAACACCGGCTGTGATGATTATTACATCTGAATTTTTTGTATCCTCGTATTTATTTGTACCCTTAATCTCTACATCGAATCCATCTACTGATGAAGACTGTGCTATGTCTAAAGCTTTTCCTTTCGCTACACCTTCTGCTACATCGAATAAAACTACATCACCCAATTCTTTTAAAGCTATTAAGTGAGCTAAAGTTCCTCCAATTTGACCTGCGCCTATAAGTGAGATTTTCTTTCTCATAATTATTTCATTGTTGGCATCACAAATTCTGGATCAGATCTTAAACCTGACGGCCATCTTGATGTGATGGTTTTTAGTTTAGTGTAAAATCTAACGCCTTCTGGACCATGCATATGATGATCTCCAAATAAAGACCTTTTCCATCCTCCAAAGCTATGAAAAGCCATAGGTACAGGTATGGGGATATTGATACCAACCATTCCTATTTGCACTTTACTAGCAAATGTTCTGCCTGAATCTCCATCCCTAGTAAAAATTGATACACCATTTCCAAATTCATGTTCGTTAACAAGTGATAAAGCTTCATCGAAGTCTTTTACTCTTACGACTGATAAAACAGGCCCAAAAATTTCTTCTTTATAAATTCTCATATCTTTTTTAACTTGATCAAATAAACAACCACCGATGTAATAACCATTTTCATATCCTTGTAATTTTAAATTTCTGCCGTCTACAACTAGTTTGGCACCTTCTTTGGTACCAATATCAACATATCCTTTAACTTTTTCTAAGTGTTCTTTGGTAACTAGTGGGCCCATTTCGGATTTTTTGTCCATACCTGATCCTATTTTTAACGCTTCAACTTTTTTAGTTAAGCGTTCGACTAACTTATTTCCTACGTCGCCAACAGCAACAGCAACAGATTGTGCCATACATCGTTCTCCAGCTGATCCATAAGCGGCACCCATTAATCCGTTTACAGCTTGTTCTAGATCGCAGTCAGGCATAATAACAGCATGATTTTTTGCTCCTCCTAGTGCTTGAACTCTTTTTTCATTTTTTGCACAATTTTCATAAATGTATTTTGCAACTGGTGTTGATCCAACAAAACTAACTGCTGAAACATCTTTATTGTTAATTATAGCATCAACAGCTTCTTTATCTCCATTTACAACATTGAATACTCCTTCTGGCAATCCTGCTTCTACAAGTAATTCTGCTAACCTGATCGAACAAGACGGATCTTTTTCTGATGGTTTTAAAATAAAAGTATTTCCACAAGCGATAGCGACAGGAAACATCCACATAGGAACCATAGCTGGAAAGTTAAAAGGAGTAATGCCAGCACAAACTCCAAGAGGTTGTCTTAAAGACCAACTGTCAACATCTGTTCCGACATTTTCTGTGAATTCTCCTTTTAATAATTGTGGTATACCGCAGGCAAACTCTACTACTTCAAGTCCTCTTGTTATCTCTCCTTTAGCGTCATCAAATACCTTTCCGTGCTCTGAAACTATAATCCTAGTTAATTCTTCAAAATTTTTTTCTATAATCTCTTTGAACTTAAACATCACTCTTGCGCGTTGAAGGGGGGGTTTTTTTGACCAAGAACTGAATGCAGTTTTAGCAGCTTCTATGGCTTTGCTCATGTCTTTAGTTGAAGCTAGTTTTACTTCAGCGGATTGTTCCCCAGTTGCAGGATTGAAAATTTTTGACGTTTTCCTTGAATCTCCTAAAAACTTTTTTCCGTTTACAAAATGTTCAATGATATTCATAGAGATAATGGATTAATTAAGGTTTTAGGTTGTTGCAAGCATTTTCTTAATTGATCCTATAGCTTTAGCTGGATTAAGACCTTTTGGACATGAATTCGTACAATTCATAATGGTATGACATCTATAAAGCTTAAGTTCGTCAGCAACTTTTTTTAATCTTTCTTTTTTTTCTTCATCTCTACTATCGTTTATCCATCTATAAGCTTGCAGTAAAACAGCTGGGCCTAAGTACTTATCTCCATTCCACCAGTAGCTAGGGCACGAAGTAGAGCAGCATGCGCAAAGTATACATTCATAATGACCATCTAATTTTGATCTATCCTTCTCAGATTGTAAAATTTCTTGTTTTTCTTGTCCTGTTTGTTTTGTTTTCAACCAAGGCTGAATAGACTCGTACTGTTTATAAAGCCCACTTAAATCACCGATCAAATCTTTAATAACTTTTAGATGAGGTAGAGGATAAATATTCAGTTCTCCTTTAATATCTGTGTGAGATTTTATACAAGATAATGTATTAACGCCATCTACATTCATTGCACATGAACCACATACTCCGTGCGCACAAGATCTTCTAAAAGTTAATGAAGAATCAATTTCATTTTTTATTTTAAACAATATATCTAAAACTTTAGGACCACAGTTCCCCATATCAACTTCGAAAGTATCAATTCTTGGATTTTGATCGTTAGATGGCTCCCATCTATAAATGTTTACTTTTTTTAAATTAGAAGAATTTGTTTTGTCTTTATAGTATTTGCCTTTTAAGATTTTAGAATTTTGTGGTAAATTAAGCTGTACCACTTTTAATAGACTCTCTCTTTAGGTGGAAAATATTGTACATCATTTGTTAATGTTCTAGCGTGGACATCTCTATATTTTAGAGTAACTTTATCTCCATCTTGCCAAGCTAAAGTATGTTTCATAAAATTTTTATCGTCACGTTTTGTAAAATCTTCTCTTGCGTGAGCTCCTCTACTTTCTTTTCTGTGGTATGCTGATTCCATTGTTGTTAGAGCCTGACTAATCAAGTTATCAAATTCTAAAGTTTCAACTAGATCAGTATTAAATACTAATGATTTATCTTGTACAGATAAGTCATTCATACCAGCAAGAGGTTTTCTGATCTCATCCATCCCTTGTTTTAAAGTTTTTTCAGTTCTAAACACCGCACATTTAGTTTGCATAGTTTTTTGCATTGAAGATCTAAGATCCGATGCTTTTGTGTTACCATTTGAATTACGTATTTTATCAAATCTATCTAAACATTTATCTGTTTCACTTTGAGAAACCTCTTCATGTGGTGTTCCTGGCTTAACAAGTTCTGCTGCTCTTTTTGCGGCAGCTCTTCCGAAAACAACAAGATCTATTAACGAATTTGAACCGAGTCTGTTAGCTCCATGTACAGATACACACGCAGCTTCTCCAATAGCCATTAAGCCTGGTACAGTTTTTTCTGAACCATTAAGTGTTAAAACTTCTGCTTTATAATTCGTGGGTATTCCTCCCATGTTATAGTGGACTGTAGGTACAACTGGTATTGGCTGTTTGCTTACATCTATATTAGCAAAAGTTTTAGCTGCATCAGATATGCCAGGAAGTCTTTCTTCTATAACTTTAGAGTCAAGGTGGTCTAAATGTAAGTATATATGATCTTTATCTTTTCCTGCACCACGTCCTTCATTTATTTCAATTTCCATTGATCTGCTCACAACATCTCTTGAAGCTAAATCTTTAGCATTAGGCGCATATCTTTCCATAAATCTTTCACCTTCGCTGTTTACAAGGAATCCACCTTCTCCCCTTACTCCCTCTGTTATTAAAGTTCCGACACCGTAAATTCCTGTGGGGTGAAATTGAACAAATTCCATATCTTGGAGTGGTAGTCCTGCTCTTAATATCATAGCGTTTCCATCTCCCGTACAAGTGTGTGCTGAGGTTGCTGTTTGATATACTTTTCCATAACCTCCTGTAGCAATAATTGTAATGTGCGATCGAAATCTGTGAATAGTTCCATCTAATAAATTCCAAGCAATGATACCTTTGCATTCACCATTTTTCATTATTAGATCTAAAGCAAAATATTCTATAAAGAATTCTGTGTTATGTTTTAAAGCTTGTCCATAAAGCGTGTGAAGTATAGCGTGGCCTGTTCTGTCAGCAGCTGCACAGGTTCTTTGCACTGTTCCATTACCATAGTTTTTTGTCATACCACCAAATGGCCTTTGATAAATTTTACCGTCTTCAGTTCTACTAAAAGGAACTCCATATCTTTCGAGCTCAACAACTGCTCTCGGAGCTTCTTTGCATAAATATTCAATTGCATCTTGATCGCCTAACCAGTCAGCTCCTTTTACAGTATCATACATGTGCCACCGCCAATCATCTTCACCCATGTTTCCTAATGCAGCAGATATACCACCTTGAGCAGCTGACGTATGACTTCGAGTTGGAAAAACTTTGGAGACACAAGCCGTTTTTAATCCTGCCTCTGACAAGCCAACTGCAGCTCTTAATCCAGAGCCACCTGCTCCAAGAACAACAACGTCGTATTCATGATCTATAATTTTATAAGTTCTCATTAATTTAAACTAAGTATACTTAATATTGTTATTAATGGGATGACTATAGCAAATACATATAACATTTTGGTTGCGACATTTTTAATTTTTTCATTTTTTATATAATCCTCAAAAACTTCACTAATTGTCAAACTAAAGAAGGAAAATGAAGCAATTAGAAACAAAGAATATAAGGCTTTTGATGAAGTTTTAGAAAAAAAATTGACTATTTCTACGTAACTTTCATCATAGATTGATACTAAATTAACTATAAACCAGAACATCAATGGGATTAAAATAATTGAACTAAATTTTGTTACTAACCATTTTTTTGTAGAATAATGCATGCTAAATAAGATTTTTTCCAAGTAAATAAATTAAAACAGTTAAAATCAAAGAACCAATTATAGTTATTACACCCGTAATTTTTGAAATTTTTAGATCAAAACCGTAACCTAGATCCCAAATTATATGTCTAATTTCACTTAGTGTGTGAAAACTAAATGACCAACACAAGCTTATAATAAGCAATTTACCAAACAAAGATTGAAAAAGAATTTTTATAATTTCGTAATTTTCTTCACCAAAAAGTAAGGAAATAGTCCATAAACAAATTAATATTATAGCTATACTATTTACTACCCCAATAATTCTGTGGGTTATTGAAAGTATCATAGATAAATGCCATCTATAAATTTGTAGATGAGGTGATAAGGGATTTTTTTCGTACATTTTATTTAATATATTTTTTTATTAAAGTTTCTGCAATTTGAACTGTATTTAATGCGGCGCCTTTTAGCAAATTATCTGACACAACCCATAAATTTAGAGCTTTTTGATTTGAGTTATCTTTTCTAATTCGAGAAATATAAGTCAAATAACTTCCTTCTGCCTCGAAGGGTGTGATGTATCCCCCATTTTTTTGTGTATCGATAACTTTGCAGCCAGGTGCTTTTTTTAATAAAGCTTTAACTTTCTGCAAACTATAAGATTTTTTAAACTCAATATTTATAGACTCAGAATGTGATGTTCTAACAGGAACTCTAACACATGTAGCTGTAATTTTTATATTTGGGTCAAGAATCTTTCTTGTTTCATTTTCTATTTTTAACTCTTCTTTTGTATACCCATCTTTTGCAAATTTATCGATATGAGGAATGAGATTAAAAGCTATCTGTTTAGTAAAATTTTTTGATTTAATTTTTTTACCATTTAAAAAATCTTTTGTTTGACTAAATAATTCATCCGTAGGAGCTTTCCCTGCACCAGATACAGCTTGGTAAGTTGAAACTACAACTCTTTTAATTTTAAATTTGTCGTGTAGTGGCTTTAGCGCCACTACTAATTGAGCTGTTGAACAATTGGGATTTGCTATGATATTAGTTTTTTTATAATTTTTTAGGACACGTTCATTAACTTCGGGCACGACTAAAGAAATATTTTTATTCATTCTAAAGTGTTTAGAGTTGTCAATTACAATAGTTTTTTTAGCAGCAATAAAAGCCCATTTTTTAGCCACAGTACTTCCTGCGGCAAAAAAAGTAATCTGCGCTTTAGAGAAATCATAATCTTCTAATGCTTCTATTTTAATTTTTCTTCTTTTAAAAAGTATTTTTTTTCCAGCACTTCTTTTTGAAGCAACTAAAAAAAGGTTATTAATTCGAAGTTTTGATTTTTCTAAGATTTCAATTGTTTTACGACCCACGTTTCCTGTGGCACCAACTATTGCAAAATTCATATTTTAGTAGCTTATTTTAATTTAGCTATAATTGCATCACCCATAACAGATGTGCCAACTTGTTTTTTTCCAGTTGACATAATATCTTTTGTTCTAAGTTCGTCATCTAGTACTTGTTGAACAGCAAGTTCCAATGAGTTTGCTTCAGAATCAAGATCTAAAGAATATCTTAAAGCCATAGATAGGCTCAAAATACTTGCGATTGGATTAGCTATACCTTTCCCAGCTATATCGGGGGCTGAACCATGTATAGGCTCATACATTGATCTCATTTTACCATTTTTATCTTTAGTGCCCAAAGACGCTGAGGGGAGTAATCCTAATGAACCTGTTAACATAGCAGCTTCATCAGACAACATGTCACCAAATAAGTTATCTGTTACAATAACATCAAATTGTTTTGGATCTTTCAAAAGCTGCATCGCACAGTTGTCTGCCAACATATGTTTAAGTTCTACTTTCTTAAATTCTTTATCTCGTAATGCTTGCACTTCTTCTTTCCAAAGTTGCCCGGCTTCCATTACATTTGATTTTTCACAAGAAGTGACTTTATTTTTTCTTTTTTTAGCAAGCTCAAAAGCAACTCTTGCTACCCTGTGAATTTCGCCAGTTGTGTATGTATGTGTATTTATGCCTTTACGTTCTCCGTTTTCAATTGGAACTATTCCACGAGGTTCACCAAAATAAATCCCACCTGTAAGCTCTCTCACGATCATTATATCTAAACCTGATATTATCTCTGGTTTTAAGCTTGAGGCATCTACTAATTGTTCAAAGCATATTGCGGGTCTTAAATTAGCAAATAATTTTAATTCTTTTCTGAGCTTTAAAAGCGCTCGCTCGGGTTTTTTGGCAAATTCTAGATTGTCCCACTTAGGTCCTCCGACTGCACCTAAAATAACAGCTTCACTTTCAAGGGCTTTGTAAAAAACTTCATCGGTAATAGGATATTTATGTTTTTCATAAGAAACGCCACCCACTAGATCCTCGTCAATTTCAAAATCTAAAGATTTATTTTTATTTAACCACTCTAAAACTTTTCTAACTTCATTAATAACTTCAGGACCGATGCCATCTCCTGGTAGTAGTAATATTTTTCTCTTTTTAACTTTAATCATTGTTGGTTAACCAAGGTTTGTTATCTTTAATTTTGTTTTCATAATTTTGAATATTTTTTGTTTTTTCTAATGATAACGCAATATCATCTGTGCCTTCAATTAAACACTTCTTTTTAAATGTGTCTAAATCAAATTTAATAGTTTTATTTCCATATAGTATTTCTTGTGTTTCAATTTTAATTTCGATATCCGTCTCTCTTTTAGAATATTCGGTTAATTCTTGAATCTTTTTTTCGTCTAAAACAATAGGAAGAATTCCATTTTTAAAACAATTATTATAAAAAATATCTGCGAAACTAGGAGCTATTAAACATTTAATACCAAAATCTAGTAATGCCCAAGGAGCGTGTTCTCTAGAAGAACCACAACCAAAGTTTTTTCCAGCTATAAGTATTTTCGACTCATTAAAAGGTTTTTTATTTAAAATAAAGTTTTCTATTAGATTTCCTTTTTCGTCATATCTCATTTCATAAAATAAATTTTTTCCTAAACCCGTTCTTTTAATTGTTTTTAAGAACTGTTTTGGAATAATCATATCTGTATCGATGTTTAATAACGGCATATGAGCTGGTACACTTTTTAAAGTATTAAATTTTTCCATATTATTGAAACTTTCTTACGTCTGTTAAGTGTCCATTAATTGCTGCTGCTGCTGCCATGCCCGGACTAACTAAATGAGTTCTTCCTCCACGGCCTTGTCTTCCTTCAAAATTTCTATTTGAAGTAGACGCGCATCTTTCTTTAGGTTTTAATTTATCAGCATTCATGGCTAAACACATAGAACAGCCTGGTTCCCTCCACTCAAAACCTGCTTCAATAAATATTTTATCTATTCCTTCTTGTTCTGCTTGAATTTTAACCAATCCCGATCCTGGCACTACCATAGCGCTAACAGTTTTTGCAACTTTTTTACCTTTGACTATTTTTGCTGCATTTCTTAAATCCTCAATTCTACCGTTAGTACAACTTCCGATAAAAACTTTATCTATTTTAATATCGCTTATTTTGATATTAGGTTTTAAGTCCATGTATTCTAGAGATCTATACATAGCAACTTTTCTTTCCTCATTATCTTCTTTTTCGGGATCAGGAACATTACCTGTAATAGACGCAACATCCTGTGGAGATGTTCCCCAAGTAACTAGTGGTTCGATGTCACTTGCATTAATATTGATTTCTTTGTCAAATTTAGAATCTATATCTGAATAAAGTGTTCTCCAAAAGGTCAGGGCTTTATTCCAATTATCTCCTTTTGGGGATTTTGGTTTTCCCTTTAAGTAATCAAATGTTTTTTGGTCCGGCGCTACCAAACCTGCTTTGGCCCCCGCTTCAATAGTCATATTGCAAATGGTCATTCTTTCCTCCATGCTCAAATTCCTAATAACTTCACCTGCAAATTCAATGACATAACCTGTCCCACCGGCTGTGCCGATTGTTCCAATAATTTTTAAAATGACATCTTTTGCCGTAACACCTAAAGGTAATTTACCATTAACATTTACTCTAAAATTTTTAGATTTTTTTTGTATTAAAGTTTGAGTGGCTAAAACATGTTCCACTTCTGAAGTTCCAATTCCAAAAGCAAGAGCACCGAAGGCTCCATGAGTTGCAGTATGACTGTCTCCACAAACAATTACCGTGCCTGGCTGGGTAAAACCTTGTTCAGGTCCAATAATATGAACGATACCTTGTCTCTTGTCGTTCATATCAAATAATTCTACAGAAAATTCTTTACAATTATCTCTTAATGTATCGACTTGTATTCTAGATTCTTCGTCTATTATGCCTTTTGAACGATCTGTTGTAGGAACGTTATGATCTGCTACCGCTAAAGTTAGGTCTGGTCTTCTTACTTTTCGTTTATTTGTTCTTAATCCCTCAAAGGCTTGTGGACTAGTTACCTCGTGTATTAAATGTCTGTCAACATATAACAGTTCTGTTCCATCACTTTGTTGGTGAACCATATGATCTTCCCAGATCTTATCGTATAATGTTTTGGACATTGAAAAATAAATTATTTATTTTCTTTGCTCACAGACTTTATTTTTTCTGGAGCTTCTTTTGGAGCTGTTTCTGTTTGTGTTTCAATAGGATTATTATTTTTAGCTGTTTTTTCAACTATGTCGACTCCTATTTTCTTTTTGATTTTTTCCGCTATTCTTGCAGACTTACCTGTTCTGTCTCTTAAGTAGTAAAGTTTAGCTCTTCTTACCTTACCCGATCTAATAACTTTAATTGAATCAACAACAGGACTATATAAGGCAAAAGTTCTCTCTACGCCTACACCAAACGAAATTTTTCTTACCGTAAAAGATGAGTTAATATCTCTATTCTTTTTAGCAATACAAACTCCTTCAAAATATTGAATACGTTCTTTTTTTCCCTCAACAATTCTAACTCCAACCTTTATAGTGTCGCCAGGACTAAAATCAGTAATTTTTTTTGTTGCAAGAATTTTACTAACTGCTGCTTTGTTTATATCTTCAATGTTTTTCATTTTTTGTTTTTAATAATGTATTTTTGCCATAAATCTGGTCTTAGGCGACGTGTTATAGCCTCAGATTGAGCTAAACGCCACCCCTTAATTTTAGCGTGATCTCCTGATAAAAGTACCACCGGAGGTGTTTTTTTTTCCCATTTTTGGGGTTTTGTATACTGAGGATATTCCAACAAATAATTTTCAAAACTTTCTTCTTTAATTGAAAATTTATTTCCTAAAACACCAGGCAATAGACGAATGATGGCATCTAGAAAAGTAAATGAAGCTGTTTCCCCGCCTGACAAAATATAGTCTCCCAAACTTATTTCTTCAATATTTCTTGTCTCTAAAACCCTTTGGTCTATTCCTTCAAAATGTCCACAAATAATATTTAAATTTTTTAACTTACTAAACTTATCGGCAGTTATTTGGTCAAATTTTTTTCCTTTTGGTGATAGATAAATAATTTTTTCTTTTTTTTTTTTACTAATTTTTTTATCTAAAGCATCACCAACAACATCTGCTCTCATTAACATGCCGTTACCACCTCCATATGGAGTATCATCGACTGTTTTATGCTTGTCTTTAGAATAGTCTCTAATATTTATTATTTCTAAAGACCACAACTTTTTTCTCCTCGCTTTTTTATAAAGGCCAATATCTAATGGGCCTGGGAATAATTCTGGATAAAGAGTAAAAATTCTTACATTTAAC
>CAJQTN010000031.1 GCA_905620505.1 uncultured Pelagibacteraceae bacterium | reverse complement strand
TTTGAATTGATCTAAATGGAGAAGTTACTTGTAAAAGAACTACCGTTCTAACTTTGCCAAAATTTTTCTCGTATTTTTTTAACACATGTAAGATTACATCTACTGTTTTTGTTTTATCTTTTGCTAAATATTTAGGTCTACGTAATAGTTTGACAAACTTATGATTTTTATTTTCTTTAATTATCAACTCATCATCTGTAGATACAATTATATCATCGATAAAATTTAATTTTGAAGCGAAATTAATGGTCCAATCAACGAGTGACTTGCCCAAAAGCTTTAGTCTATTTTTGCCTTTAAGACGTTTGGAGCCAGATCTAACGGGTATGATTACTATATTTTTCATTGTTTCGAGAAGTTATAAATTATTTAGCTGCTCTTAAAATTCTTGAGAAAAGCCTTGCTAGGAAACGATCATAACATTTTAAACCTAGACCCTTAGTCCTAAATTTTTGCATTTCTTGATTTCTTTCCTAAAAACTCAATATGGTATGTGTGTGTGTAGTTATATATTTTTGTTATCCATTTTTTTTTAAAATTTAAACTATAAAAACCCTGCGCATTATACTTTTCAGATCTTTTTTTTGGTCTATTCACGCTATAAAAGTAATCTTTAGTTATTCTCTCAATATTTTCTAAATAATAGTTTTGGGTATTGTTTGTCATTTCCCCCATAGAAATAGTATTGATACAAAGATCAACAATATCATCAGATATTTTTTCAATATTTGGCTGTGGTAAAATTATAAAATCAAATTTTTTAATTTGCTCACTATCTAATCGATTTATATCTTTAAAATCTAAAGCTTGACCAATTTTTGCTTCTGGAAAATTTCTTTTTAGAAAGTATGCTGCTAATATAGTTGCTTCTGGAATTTCAAAAATAATTAAAGTTGATTTTTTAAAATAATATTTCAATAGCCTAATTAAACCTCCATATCCTCCTCCTATATCAACTATTATATTATGTTTATCTTGATCTAATTGAGTAAATTTTAAAATTTGTGAACAAAAATATGAGTGTCTTAGAACGGCATGAGATAATCTTTGATTTCTATAGTTTAAACAAATGTTCTTTCCAACAAAGCTATCAGAAGCTTGTCTTAATATTTCTAGTTCGGTGTATTCAGAAATTTTATGGTAAAGGTTAATTAAACTAAGAGCCTTTATTTTATCAAGTCTTTTAGTGTTAGTTTTGAGATAAGAACCGTCGTTGAGTATTGCAGAACTTGTTTTAGTTTTTGCCCTAAAGTTTTCAAGCGCAGATAAATTCAAAGTATCATTGTTCCAAAAATTTTCTTTATATTCTTCTCTACATGTTTTCCACCATTCCTGTTCTTCTAAATCAGTTTTGGCAGATACCAGTCTCAAAGTATAAACATAATTTTTTTCAAGATATTGGAAAAACTCCCTATCTGGCATCTCAGTATTTGATTCCTCTAAAAATATTAATGATTGTATAGGCCAAGAACTTTCATCATTTCCCTCTAAAATTGAAGATATATTTTCTCTCTTAATTCCATTGTCAATAAAAGTTTTTTTGTTAAAAAATTTATTAAATAAAATAATTGCAACGAAATTCGAGATCAAAATAAAAATTCTTCCAAAAAAGTTATAATAAATAGTAGAATTAGGAGGGTTTTTAAGTAAAAACATTCTTTCAGAAAAAATATTAGTTTTTTTATTGAAAAAAAAACTTCTGAAAAATACAAAAATATGTAAAAATTTTTGAGTTGGTCTGTGATAAGAATCAAATAAAAAATATTTAATTTTGCTAAACATATTTATTTTGTATTAAGTGATGAAAAAGCACATAGCTCTAAACAATCTTTGCAATATTTCATCTGTAAATTATCCGGTTAATTATTTTTGAAAACTTGGCATTGCTTGGTTCGTAAGTTAAAATATTTTTTAATTCTTTTAAGACCATACTATTCCACTTATATCGATTTAGGTTAATGACTTTATCTATTTTTGCGAATATTTTCTTTTTATCAACACTTGTTGACCAAAATAACCCTTCTTTTGCATATTTTTTACTAGAACCCTTATAAGGAAATTCCGGAGGAAAACACACACCTTTAATTTTTTTTGACAAAGCCTCATATCCTAAAGTGGAGTTTTCAAAAACAACAAATTGCGCCTCATTTATACGTTTATAAGTTTTTTTAGTTTTTGTTTTTGGAATAAAGTGCCAATTTCCATCTCCATGTATTTTTTTATACATTGGTAAAAAATCTTTATTTTTTTTGGAAAGAAGATGTAATTCTATATTTTTTTTCTCACAATATGCCTCTAGATGTTTAAATATTTTTGCATGTCTTACATTTCTTTTTTTAACTTTATCCAAGTGTAAAAATTTTTCTTTATCACTCAAATATCCTTCCTTTCCTTTTAAAACTGGTGAGTTTGAAATAAATAAAATTTTTTTTATTTGTTTTTTATAATTTTCTTTAATCGGAAAACTATTATTCTTAATACTACCAAGTG
>CAJQTN010000030.1 GCA_905620505.1 uncultured Pelagibacteraceae bacterium | reverse complement strand
CTAAAAAAGATATTAATTCTCCTTTACATTTAGCTATTGCCAAGTTTCTAGCTTTATAAAGTGGGTAGGTTTTTTTTGACTTAAAATATTTAATTCTTATGTCTTTATAACCTTTTAATATAGAACTACTTTTGTCTATTGAGTTATTGTCGTAAAAAATTATTTCCCAGTGATGGTAATTTTGACCTAAAACACTTTTGATGGCTTTGTGTAAATATTTTTCACCATTATAACAGTTAATTATAATACTGACTAAAGGGTTTTTCTCCATACATACTTTAAATAAATCTAAATCTTAAATTTAGATTTTTTACTATCACTTAAAAATCCTTTAACGGTCTCAAGTGTTAATTGATTGGAACTTTTTCCAAAAGAAGTGATTTGATTAATTATTTTTGGTGGCATTGTTATAATGTTACATCCCAATTGCTTGGCTTGTATAAAATTATAAGCCTCTCTAGTACTTGCCCACAAGATCTCAATATTTTTATATTTTTTTACTATTAAAATACTTTTTTTAAATATCGGAAGAGGATCTTTGCCTTTATCGGCCATTCTTCCTGCAAAAATTGAAATGATACATTTTGTTTTTTTATCTAAACATTTCAAAACTTTTTTTACCTGTTCGAAAGAATATACCGCAGTAACATTTAATTTTATTCCTTTTGAGCTCAATTCTTTAATAACTGTTCCTAAAAAATACCCTTTTGAATTAACAACCGGTACTTTGACGTAGATGTTTTTGGCCCAATTGTTGATTTTGTAAGCCTGTTTTAATATTTCTTTTTGATCATCGGCAAAAACTTCAAAAGATATTGGTTTTTTTTTACAGATCTTTAAAATTTTTAAAGAATAGTCTTTATAATTTTTAGCCCCTGACACTCTCATTAAACTTGGATTGGTTGTAAAACCATCAACAATAGATTTGTTGTTGAAAAATTTTATTGTCTCATAATCAGCGCTATCACAGAATATTTTTGTTTTCATTAATCTAGATATTTAACTATATTTTCTGTCATTTTTTTTGCATCAGCAAACAACATTAGAGTATTATCTCTGTAAAAAAGCTCATTATCAACCCCTGCATAACCTGGGGACATACTTCTTTTCACAAATAAAACAGATTTACATTTCTCAACATCTAATATCGGCATTCCAAATATTGGACTTTTAGGGTCTGTCTTTGCAACAGGATTAGTAACATCATTTGCTCCAATCACGTAGGCTACATCTGTGTTAGCAAAATCATTATTGATATCATCTAATTCAAAAACTTCATCATAAGGGACGTTTGCTTCTGCTAATAAAACATTCATATGACCTGGCATTCTTCCTGCGACAGGATGAATAGCATAACTAACTTTGACGTCATTTTTTTTTAATTTATCTACCATTTCTCTAAGTGCGTGTTGAGCTTGAGCTACCGCCATTCCATAACCAGGTACAATTATTACAGAAGAGGCATTCTTCATCAAAAAAGCTGCGTCTTCAGCGTTACCATTCTTAACAGGTTTTTTTTCTGTCTTTTCATTTTTGCTACTAGATGAACTATCTGTACCAAATCCGCCAAGGATTACGTTTAGAAATGATCTGTTCATCCCCTTACACATTATATAAGAAAGAATTGCACCAGAAGATCCCACTAATGCACCGGTAATTATTAACGCAGTATTTTCTAGTGTAAAACCGATACCTGCAGCAGCCCATCCCGAATAAGAGTTAAGCATTGATATTACAACTGGCATGTCCGCGCCACCAATTGGGATTATAATCAAAAAACCAATAAGCAACGAAGCTATAATCAACATCCAAAAAATTTGTGTAGACTGATTTACAATTAAGTAACCGATCAATGATACTATTAAGATTCCTAACAAAGCGTTTAGATAATGTTGTCCGGGAAAGGCAATTGGTGACCCAGACATTAAACCTTGCAATTTCATAAAAGCAATTATGGAACCTGTAAAAGTTATTGCTCCAATTGATACTCCTAGTCCCATCTCAATAATACTTGCCGTCTTAATATCTTGAAAAGTACCAAGTCCAAAAGAGTCAGGACTGTAGTAAGCAGACACGGCTACTAACACGGCTGCTAGCCCCACCAGACTGTGGAAACCTGCAACAAGTTGCGGCATAGCAGTCATTGGTATTTTGAATGCAATAATACCACCAATAATTCCACCTATTGAAAGGGCTACTATAAAGTAGATTAAATTATTAAAAAAAATGTCGACGGATAAAATTGAAACAACTATAGCAAGTACCATGCCTGTTATACCAAAAAAATTTCCCATTCTTGAAGTTTCAGGTGATGACAGTCCTCTAAGTGCTAATATAAATAACACTCCAGTTATTAAGAATAATATTGAGGATAAATTAGCTGACATTATTTATTTTTCTTTTTTTCTTTTTTTTTGTACATCTGCAACATCCTTTGGGTAACTAAAAAACCACCAAAAATGTTAATAGCAGCTAAGGTAACCGCTACGAATCCTAATATGTTTGAAAAAGATATACCACTTCCTTCCAACGAACTAAAAGAAGCGATGATGGCACCAACTATTATCACTGAAGAAATTGCATTAGTTACAGACATTAAAGGAGTATGAAGAGATGGTGTAACGCTCCAAACGACAAAATACCCTATAAAAATTGAAAGGATAAAAATACTAAGTCTAAATATAAAGGGATCGATTTCCATAAATTTATTCTTTAATTAATGTTTTAGAAATAATTTCGTCTTCTAAGTTTATGTTAAATTCTTTTTTTTCTTTACTATAAAGATTTCTTACGAAACTAAACAAATTTTTTGCATATAAACTTGACGCTGTTGATGGTAATTTATTCATTAAATTTTTAATACCAATTATTTTTATTCCATTAACAGTGTTGATTTTATCGACTTCTGAATAAGCTGCATTACCACCTTGTTCAGCTGCCAAATCGTATATAATGGAACCTGGTTTCATTAATTTTACAAGTTCTTCATTCAAAATTCTTGGTGCGGGCCTTCCTGGTATAAGAGCTGTACAAATTACTATGTCATTTTTAATCATTGCTTCTTTTAAAAGATCAGCCTGTTTTTTTTTAAATTCTTCACTAACTTCTTTGGCATATCCTCCGGCTGTTTCTAGATTCTCTTCTTGTTTGACCGTTAAAAATTTTCCTCCTAAACTCTCTACCTGTTCTTTTGAAGCTGCCCTAACATCTGTTGCTGATACTATTGCACCAAGTCTTTTAGCTGTTGCAATAGCTTGGAGCCCTGCAACGCCGGCACCAATAACTAATACTTTAGCTGCGGGTACTGTTCCAGCAGCCGTCATCATCATAGGAACTGCTTTTTCAAATTCATAAATAGATTCTATTACGGCTCTATACCCGGCTAGATTAGATTGTGAAGAGAGAACATCCATTGATTGAGCTCTTGAGATACGAGGTAAAAGTTCAAGCGAAAAAATATTAATATTTTTTTTTAATATTTCTTTAAGTTTTTCTTTATTTTGCGACGGGTTAAAAATTCCAATAAGAATAGTTTTTTCTTTAAGAGCCTTAGTTTCCTCATCTGTCGGACAATTAACTTTTAATATTAAATTAGAATTATTGATTACTTCTTTTGAGCTACCATAAAACTTTACACCTGTTTCTTCGTATTGCTTATCTTCGGTTCCTAAATGAACAGCATAATTTTTTTCTAAATTAACACTTAAACCTAAGGCAATAATGTTTTTGGCAGTTTCAGGAGTAATTGAAACTCTCTTTTCTAAATCAATGTTTTCTTTTATAGATCCAACTATCATTTTTTAAGATTGTAAGTTTAAAGTAATGTAATGGCTAAAATTACTAAAAGTGAAACTACTGCTATTGTTCCAAATAAAACAAGCTTAGTAAAATTATTCCAAGTATTTTTATGTTCTTGTTCGCTCATTGATCAACCTTGACGAGCTTTATATCTTGGATTTTTTTTATTTATTACGTAAATTTTTCCTCTTCGCTTAACTATTTTAGAGTTAAGATCTCTTTTTCTTAATGATTTAAGTGAGCTTGCTATTTTCATAAAATTTAAAACGTTAGCCTGGCAATGTCCTACTCTTCCGTGCCTTAAGACAAAGTACCATTGGCGCTGAAGGACTTTACTTCCGAGTTCGGAATGGGATCGGGTGTGGCCCCTTCGCAATAATTACCAGGCATGAATATATAATATTTTTTCCTCACTATGTAAACACTTTTAATAAGTTAAATTTATTATTATTGATGAGTGAGGCAAAGATTCAGCTTTTTTTTCAATATGTTAAGATGCAGCTAGTCTCAAATTCTCTTAAATTATAACGACCACAACGCAAAATTAAATCTACTACTTAGG
>CAJQTN010000029.1 GCA_905620505.1 uncultured Pelagibacteraceae bacterium | reverse complement strand
CTTAAGAGTTTACGACAAGGAAAATATTTTGAAGTAGAGATAAATGAAAATAACGAGTCTAAAGCTAAAAGTAAAATTGATGATATGTGTAAAAAACTTTTAGTTAACCTAATTATTGAAGACTTTGAAATATCCAAAATTTAATTGATGAATTCTTCTGTAATAGTATTTCCGGGGTCTAATTGCGATAGAGATATAGCTGGTGCTCTAGAGAATTTACAATTTAGAAATACAATGGTTTGGCACAAGGAGACGGTCTTACCAAAATCTGATCTAATCGTAATACCCGGTGGTTTTTCTTATGGTGATTATTTAAGATCTGGTGCCATTGCTGCAAAATCAAACATTTTAAAAGAAGTAGTAAAAGTAGCTAATGATGGTTGTTTAGTTTTAGGAATTTGTAATGGATTTCAAATCTTAACTGAAACAGGGCTTCTAAAAGGAGCTCTTCTTAAAAATAAAAATTTAAAGTTTCTCGGTAAAGACATTTATGTAAAAGCAATGAACACTGATAATAAATTTTGCAATAAATACAAACATGGCCAAGTGTTAAAATTTAATATAGCTCATAACGAAGGCAATTATTTTACAAACCCTAATCACCTAAAAGAACTTGAAGATAAAAATTTAATACCCTTTAAATACTGTGATGAAAAAGGAAATATAAATGAAGAAAACAACCCTAATGGTTCTTTAAATAATATTGCTGGAATCTTGAATGATAAAAAAAACATTTTAGGGATGATGCCTCACCCTGAGAGAATGATAGACCAAATTATATCTAATAATGATGGTGTTAACTTATTTGCTAGTTTACTAAATTAATCAAAATGAAAATTACAAATACTATTGTTGAAAAACATGGTTTAAAACCAGAAGAATATTCCAAAATAAAAGAATTACTTAAAAGAGAGCCTAATTTTTTGGAGCTTGGAATTTTTTCAGCAATGTGGAATGAACACTGCTCTTATAAATCCTCACGGATTCATTTAAAAAATCTTCCAACGAAAGGAAAGCAGGTCATCCAAGGTCCTGGTGAAAATGCTGGTGTTATTGATATTGGTGATGATGATGCAATTGTTTTTAAAATAGAAAGTCATAATCATCCTTCTTATATTGAGCCTTACCAAGGTGCCGCAACGGGTGTTGGTGGAATATTGAGAGATGTTTTTACCATGGGTGCAAGACCTATTGCACTTTTAAACTCTATTCATTTTGGATCCCCCGGACATCCCAAAACTAAAACTTTACTTAACGGTGTGGTGTCTGGAATCAGTGGATATGGAAATTGTATTGGTATACCAACTGTAGCCGGTGAAACAAAATTTGACAGCACTTATAATGAAAACATTTTAGTAAATGCTATGGCTGTTGGTTGTGCTGATAAAAATAAAATTTTTTACTCAAAAGCTAAAGGTACAAACAAATCTGTTGTTTACGTCGGTTCAAAGACCGGTAGAGACGGAATACATGGCGCTTCAATGGCTTCTGCAGAATTTGATGAAAACTCAGAAGATAAAAAACCAACTGTTCAAGTAGGAGATCCTTTCACTGAGAAACTTTTAATGGAAGCTTGTCTTGAATTAATGAAAGATAATTCAATTATTTCAATTCAAGATATGGGTGCTGCGGGTTTAACATCTTCAAGTGTAGAGATGGCCTCAAAGGGTGATCTGGGTATAGAATTGCAATTAGATAAAGTACCCTGCAGAGAAGAGGGTATGACTCCTTACGAAATGATGTTGTCTGAAAGTCAAGAAAGAATGCTTATTGTTTTGGAAGATAAAAAAGAAAAAGATGCAAAAAAAATATTTGAAAAATGGGATCTTGATTTTGCAATAATAGGCAAAACAACAAATACAAATAATCTAACTTTAAAGTTTGAGAATGAAACCGTTGGTGAAATTCCAATAGATGCTTTAGCTTCAAAAGCACCTCTTTACGATAGAAAATGGACAAAGACAAAGTTACCAGAGAAAAAAATTAACATCAAAGACCTTAAAAAAATTAAATTAGAAGATGCTCTTTTGAAAATTTTATATTCACCTAACCAATCTAATAAATCTTGGGTGACTGAACAATTTGACCAAATGGTAATGACTGATACGGCTCAACGATCCGGCGCAGATGCAGCAATAATAAGAATTCATAAAAAAGAAAAAGCTATTGCGGTAACTGTAGATTCTTCAGCAAATTATTGTAAAGCTCACCCCTTAACAGGTGGAAAACAAATTGTCTGTGAAAGTTGGAGAAATTTAATTGCAGTTGGTGCAAAACCAATCGCAATTACAAATTGTTTAAATTTTGGAAATCCTGAGAACCCTAAGGTAATGGGTCAATTCGCTGAGTGCTTAATTGGTTTAAAGGAGGCTTGTGAATTTTTGGACTTTCCAGTCGTCTCTGGAAACGTATCTTTTTATAACGGCACAAATAAAAAAAATATAGACCCAACACCTGTTGTCGGAGGTGTTGGCCTTATTCAAAATACAAAAAATAAAATTAATCACCTTTTAAAAAAAGAAGGTAATATTATTTTACAAATAGGAAAAACTTTTGGCCATCTTTATCAAAGTGTTTTTTTCAAAGAAATATATTCAATTACAGAAGGTCCACCACCTGATGTGAACTTGCCTAATGAAAAAAATAATGGAATGTCTGTATTAAAGCTTATCAGTGATAAAATGATTGCCTCAGCTCATGACATATCTGCTGGTGGTTTAATTTTGGCACTTGCGGAAATGAGTATGTCTTCAGAATATGGTTTAAAAATAGAAAAACCACAAAAACTTTCCAATATAATGGAATTTTACTTCGGAGAAGATCAAGGGAGATATTTAGTTGAAATTGAACCAAAAAATTTACAAAATGTTATAAAAATTCTTAATAAAAATAATATATTTAGTGAGTCAATTGCTGTAGTACAAAAAGATTATTTTGAGGTCTTAGATGAATTTAAAATTAATACGAAAGACCTATATAAAACAAATAACAAATGGTACAATAATTACTAATGGCTTTATCAATTGAAGAAATTAAAAAATTAATAATAGAATCAATTCCTGATGCTACTATAGAAATTAAGGATCTTGTAGGTGACAGCAATCATTATTCTGCAAAAATTATTTCGAAAATATTTAACGGGAAATCTAGAATCGAACAGCATAAAATGGTTTATAAGTCCTTAAAGGGAAAAATGGGTAATGAATTACACGCTTTATCAATAACAACAGAAAGTAAATAAGAATGGACATAAAAGAAAACTTAAAAACAATAATTGATAGCAACGAGATTTGTCTTTTCATGAAAGGTGTGCCTGAAGCACCTCAGTGCGGATTCTCTATGACTGTTTCAAATATTTTAAAAGTTCTAAACGTTAATTTTAAAGGGATAAATGTTTTAGAGAATGAAAACATGAGACAGGCGATAAAAGAATACAGCGATTGGCCAACAATACCTCAGCTTTATATTAAAGGAGAGTTTGTTGGAGGTTGCGATATTGTAAAAGAGATGTTTGAGAGCGGTGAATTAAAAAAACTTCTAATAAAAAAAGAATTGGTTTAAATTATCTAGAATAATATTCAATAACTAAGTTTGGTTCCATTATCACTGGATAAGGGACTTCAGCAAATTTAGGAACTCTAATTAGTTTTGCAATTTTATTTTTATCATCTAACTGAATATATTCAGGTACATCTCTCTCTTTACTAGATAAAGATCCATCTATAACAGGAAGTGTTTTTGACTTTTCCCTGACTTCAATTACATCTGTTTCTTTAACTAAATAACTAGAAATATTAACTTTCTTTTTATTGACTCTTATGTGACCGTGATTGATTAGCTGTCTTGCGGCAAATACTGTTGGAGTAAATTTAGCTCTATAAATAACTGTATCCAATCTACTTTCTAATAGACCTATTAAATTTTCGGTAGTGTCACCTCTTTTAGTTATTGCTTGTCTGTATATATTTCTAAATTGTCTTTCGTTGATATTACCGTAATAACCTTTTAATTTTTGTTTCGCGTTAAGCTGAATACCATAGTCTGTTGGCTTGCCTCTTTTGTTTTGACCATGTTGTCCTGGAGGATATGCTCTTGTGTTAAATGGGCTTTTTGGTCTACCCCATAGATTTACTTTTAACCTACGATCAATTTTGTGTTTGGCGTTAATTCTTTTTGTCATTATATAAGTGTGTGTTTTATAGACTTTGTGTGGGATTTGTCAATTACACTATACTCTATCTTTCTTATTTAAAGAGCTAAAAATACTAAATAAAATCCTTATTTCCTTATCGCTCAATTCTAACCGGCCAAATATATTGCTAATATTTAAAATCATAGACTTTTTCTTTTCTGGTGGTTTAAAGAATTTTTTATGGTCTAACATCTTTTCAAGAAATTTAATTAAATTTTTAATAGAACTCTTAGAGGTTAACTTAGTTAACAGTTTTTCCTTTTTAAACTTAGTAAAATTTAAAGATTTGTAAATTTCGTAACAAATTACAATAACTGCATGTGATAAATTTAAAGATGTAAGCTTACTAGATGTGGGAATTTGAATGATAAAATTAGATAAAGACAGATCGTGGTTTGATAAACCTGAAGCTTCTGGGCCAAACATAATCCCTATATTTGATTTTTTGTATTTAGAAAGAAGTTTTACAAAATTAACAATTGAGATATGTTTTTTATTAATATCTCTTTTTCTAGCAGTTGATGCAAAAACTAAATCAAAATTTTTTACAGCATCTGAAACATTTTTATAAATTTTAGCTTTTTGAATTATGTTGTATGCTCCAACTGAGGTCATTCTAGCTTTAGTATTAGGCCAAGGATCTCTAGGTGCTACAATATTAAGATTTGAAAAACCAAAATTCTTTATCGCTCTAGCACAAGCTCCTATATTTTCACCGAGTTGTGGGTTTACTAAAATAAACCCAAATTTATTCTGCATTTAATTTTATGTTTGCGGGTGCTTTTTCTTTAAAGAGTTTATAGTCAAGACTGTCAATTAACGCTTCAAAAGATGCTTCAATAATATTTGGTGAAACACCTATAGTAAACCAACTTATACCAGATTTATCTGTACTCTCAATTAACACTCTTGTTATCGCTTCTGTTCCTGTGTTTAATATTCTTACTTTGTAGTCTAATAATTTTAAATCTGAAAAAAAATTGTAGTATTTTTCTACTTTGGAAAAATTTTCTCTTATCGCATTGTCTAAAGCATTAACAGGGCCGTTTCCTTTTCCGTTACATTTAATTTTTTTACCATCAATTAAAAAAACTACTTCTGCATTTGTATTAAGTTTATCTGACTTTTCTACAGTTACACTATAGCTTTCAACATTTAAATAATCTGAAACTTTTCCAAGAAGTCTGTTTGCCAATAATTCGAACGAAGCATCAGCACCATCATATGAATAACCTAAAAATTCTCTATCTTTAACTTCCTCTAAAATTTTTAAAATTTTAGGATCTTTGGAATCAATTTTAATCCCATATTTTTCTAGTCTAGATAAAATATTTGATTTACCAGCTTGGTCTGAAACTATTATGTTTCTGTGGTTCCCAACAAGTGTTGGGTCAATGTGTTCGTATGTTTTTGGATCTTTTTGAACTGCAGATACGTGCAATCCACCCTTGTGAGAGAATGCAGACGCACCAACATATGCTAAACTTTTATTTGATTTCCTGTTTAATATTTCATCAAGCATTCTTGAACAATCTGTAAGTGATTTCAATTTTGATTCATTAATATTTACTTCAAACTTTTCACTAAAACTTTTTTTTAAAAATAAAGTTGGAATTATAGAAATTAGATTTGCATTACCGCATCTTTCTCCCAACCCATTGATCGTTCCTTGAATTTGTCTTGCACCAGCCAAAATAGCGGTAAGCGAATTACTTACTGCATTTTCCGTGTCATTATGTGCGTGTATACCTAAATTTTTTCCAGGTATGGAATTAGATACTTTTGATATAATTTCTCCCACTTCATGAGGCAGTGTTCCTCCATTTGTGTCACAAAGAACCAACCATCTTGCACCTTCGTTATAAGCTAGCTTTAAACAATCAAGAGCATACGTAGGATTACTTTTATAGCCATCAAAAAAGTGTTCTGCATCGAAAATAAATTCTCTTTTATTTCTAATAAAGTATTTTGCTGTCTCCTTGATATTTGTTAGATTTTCTTCTTTAGTTATTCCTAAAGCAACATCCACATGGAAGTCCCACGACTTACCAACAATGCAAACTGCTTTTGTATTAGCATTTAGTATTGGTGATAAAGTTGGATCGTTGTCCGCACTCCTGCCTGTTTTTTTAGTCATACCAAAAGCAGTAAATATACTTTTGTCTAATTTTTGAGGGGTATTAAAATATTCTGTATCAATTGGGTTAGCTCCAGGCCAACCACCTTCAATATAATCAACGCCTATGTCATTAAGATTTTTGGCAATTTTAATTTTATCACTAACTGTAAAATCTACACCTTCAGTTTGTGCACCATCTCTTAATGTTGTGTCAAAGATATATATTTTTTCTTTACTCATTTGTATTCCCACTCTGTTTTATTATCTTTATCTTTAATAACTATTCCATTTTTAGAAAGTTCTTCTCTAATTCTGTCAGCTAATTTAAAATTTCCTGTTTTTCTTGCTTTAATTCTTTCTTCTATTTTTTGTAGAATGTATTTTTTGTCAACATTAGATGCGTCTTGTTTTTGTCTAACTAGCACATCTTTCTTCTGATTAAAAATTCCAATTAATCTACAAGCATTATTGAACTCGATTCTTCTGATTTTATCTCCTTTTGAGGCAACATTGTATAGTTCGTGTAATTTTGCAAAATATTTTGGTGTATTTAAATCATCAAGAAGACATGAAAAAATTTCACTATTATCTATTTCACTTTCTACGTCGTCATAAAGTTCATACCATTTTTCTAAAGTTGCTTTACTTTGTTCTAATAAATTATCACTCCAATCTAAGGGCTGTTTATAATGGGCACTTAAAAGTGCTAATCTAATCACTTGTCCATTATACTTATCTAATGCCTCTGAAATTGTTTCTATGTTCCCAAGAGATTTAGACATTTTCTCCTTATTCATGTTTAAAAAACCATTGTGCACCCAGTAATTAGCTAAAATATCGGATGAGTTATTAGCGCAAGATTGAGCAATCTCATTCTCGTGATGAGGGAATAATAAATCTAATCCTCCTCCATGAATATCGAAAATTTTACCGAGGTATTTTTCTGACATTACAGAACATTCTAAGTGCCAACCTGGTCGACCTCTACCCCATGGTGAATCCCAACCTGGTTCATCGGCTAAAGCTGGTTTCCATAAAATAAAATCTAGTGGATTTTTTTTTAATTTTGAGATTTCAACTCTTGAACCTGAAATTAAATCATCCAATTGTTTATTGGAGAGTTTTCCATAATTTTTAAATTCAGATATTAAAAAATAAACATGTCCATTATTTATATATGCTAATTTTTTTTTAATTAAAGAATTTATCATTTCAATCATTTCTTTAATGTGGTCAGTAGCCTTCGGTTCTGACGTGGGTTCTAAGCAATTTAAATCTTTCGTATTTCTATGAAAATTTTTTAATACATTAGATGTAATTTTATCAATTGGGATACCTTTTGTTTTTGAAGTTTCGATAATCTTGTCATCAACATCGGTTATGTTTCTAACATAAGTTATATTTTTTTGACCGTATAATTTAATTAAAACTCTATACAGCAAATCAAAAGCTATTAGAGATCTGGCGTTTCCAACATGTGGGTCAGCATAAACAGTAGGTCCACAAACATACATAGTAATATTTTTAGGATTTATTGGTTTGAATAAATCTTTTGACCTTGTTAAAGAATTTGAAATTTTTAAGCTATTCATTAAATTTACAAACTGGTATAGGGTTCATTTTATGAAGATTTTTTTTTCTAACTTCTAAATATTTCTCATAGTTTGGGTCATTGTTATCTGTCATTGCTTTTTCTAAATCCTGGTAAGACATTCCCAATTGTTCAGTGTCAGTTCGTGCATCATTCCATAAACCATCTGTTGGCTCTGCCTCAATAATCTTATTATCAATTCCAAGATATTTTCCTAATTCCCAAACTTGTGTCTTGGTGCAATCGGCAATAGGAGATATGTCAACTCCACCATCTCCATATTTTGTATAAAAGCCTACACCAAAGTCTTCCACTTTATTTCCTGTGCCAACAACAATACCATTATTAGCTGCGGCTACCTGGTAAAGTGTTGTCATTCTTAGTCTAGCTCTTGTATTTGCAAAACCATGCTCACTATTAAATTGATTCATGCTTTTTTCAAATTCATTAAAAATATTTTCTAGGTCGATCGTGTTTAGTTTTACGTTTCTAAATTTTTTAGATAACCAATTTCCATGCTCAATACTTAGATCGTGCTGGTTTTTTTTCTGTTTGATTGGCATGCTTAAGGCAATAGTTTTTCTTCCTGTTAAAGCACAAAGTGTACTCACAACTGAAGAATCGACTCCTCCGGAAACACCGACAACTAACGACTTAAGTTCAAAGGAAACAGAATTACAATAATCATCAATCCATTTTTGAATAATTTCTGCTCTTTTTTTTACTTCCATAACTATAACGATCCTTTCATTCTTTTTCAGAATTCTGTCTTAATAATTATATAATAATTATTAAGATGCTGCTTTAATAATATTTTTTGAGTATTGGGAATTTTTCTTTATTTCGTCAGAAATAAGAAAAGCAAGTTCTAGTGCTTGGCTCGCATTTAGTCTTGGGTCACAATGAGTGTGATATCTGCTTGATAAATCTTGATCAGAAATTTTTTGGGCTCCACCTGTACATTCGGTAACTTCTTGTCCGGTCATTTCAATATGCAAACCTCCAGCATAAGTGCCTTCTGCTTGGTGTACGCCAAAAACATTTTTAACTTCTTTGACCACATTGTTGAAAGGTCTTGTCTTAAATCCAGACGTAGCTTTTATTGTATTGCCATGCATAGGATCGCATGACCAAATTACATTTAGCCCTTCTTTTTTAATTGGTCTAATTAATTGTGGTAAAAATTTTTCAACATGGTCGGCACCAAATCTAGAAATAAGAGTTATTCTACCAGCTTCATTGCTTGGGTTTAAAATATTTATCAGTTTAATTAATTCTTCTGGTTTTAATGATGGGCCACATTTAATTCCTATAGGATTTTTTATTCCTCTACAAAATTCAACATGCGCGCCGTCAGGCTGTCTAGTCCGATCACCAATCCAGACAAAGTGTGCTGATGTGTCGTGATATTCTCCAGTAGTTGAGTCAACACGTGTCATCGCAGACTCATAAGGTAAGTGTAAAGCTTCGTGAGAAGTATAAAAATTTACAACTCTTAATCTACGATTGCTTTCTGGATTAATTCCGCAGGCTTCCATAAAGTCTAGAGAATTACTTATCTTATCTTGAATTTCTTTATATCTTTTTTCTTGTTCAGTTTTTTTAATAAATCCTAAATTCCATGAGTGAACTTGTCTTAAGTCAGCAAAACCACCTTGAGAAAAAGCTCTTAATAAATTTAAAGTCGAGGCTGATTGTGAGTATGCCCTAAATAATCTTTTAGGATCTGGGATTCTAGATTTTTCATTAAAATCCATTCCGTTAATATTATCTCCCAAGTAACTTGGTAGCTCTACTCCATCTTTTACTTCTACAGGTGAACTTCTTGGTTTTGAAAACTGCCCTGCTATTCTTCCAACTTTAACTACAGGTAAAGATGCTGATGAGGTTAAAACTAAAGCCATTTGTAAAATAACCTTAAATGTATCTCTTATATTGTCTGCATGATATTCATCAAAACTTTCTGCGCAGTCTCCTCCTTGTAAAAGAAAAGCCTTTCCCTCTACTACTTGAGCTAATTCTTTTTTTAGCGATCTTGATTCACCGGCAAAAACTAATGGTGGTAGCTTTTTAACACTTTCAATTGTAGCACTAAGTTCTTTCTCATCCTGATAAACAGGAAGATGTTTGGCCGGATAATCTTTCCAAGTATTTGGTGTCCATTTTTTCATATTCAACTAAGAATATATAAAGACAAAGTATGAATTGTTCAATGCCAACTTGTCTAATTTGGATTATTTTTTAAAAAAACTATGTATTCTTCAACTTTTTTAAAATCATTATCATTAATATCTTTATAACTGAGTCCAAATTTATCTTTGATGCACAGCGCAACATGAGCATACGAGTTTCTTCCTTTAGGATGACTTGAGCTGTCCGGAAGTTTGTTTTGTAAATAATCACCAGCTTCCTGTATCATTTTCCACAGTTTACTTGTGTTGTCTTTATTCATGCTATCTAAAATCCTGTTTTATCTTCAAATGAACTAATTTATCTTATGGTAACCAAGAGTTATAAAGTGGATTATTTTTATTGATTGGAAGACTAATATTTTTTCCTTGTCTTGATGAGTCATACACAGCGGTTACAAACTCGAGTGATCTACGTGCGTCTAATAACGTTACTTCATCACTATTTTTACCATCAAGTTTGTTTGCTATTTCATTAAACATTCCAGCATACCATGCCTTTGGTTTGTTCACTTTTGATAGCACGTCATCGACTTGATTTTGTGTTACAGGCTCTCTTGCTAAAAATTTCCATTCATCATCTGCTGGGCTATAGGCCTTGTCCGGCGATGCTGCAGACTCAACTGTTAGTCCATTAAAACATAATCTTAGTCTACTTGTGTTATTTGCAGCACCAAGTGTAATAGAACTTGTAACCAATGAACCATTTTTCATTTCAATTGTAAGAGCTGCACAATCCTCAACCTCAATATCATTCACTCTTGTTGTTAATTTTGCAAATACACTCGATACAGAACCAAAAATCATGCTTATTAAATCATGAATATGAATTGAATGGCTTAAAATTGCTCCACCTTGTTCACCCTTCCAAGTTCCTCTCCAGGGTTTTGAATAATAATCTTTCCCCCGATTCCAATGAGTTTCTAATGAAGCAACGAGAGGTTTTCCAGTAAGACCAGATTCAACAAGTGCTTTGAGTTTTGAAAATCCCAAACCATATCTATATTGGAAAACTGGAAAGATTATTTTATCTGTTTCTTTGCTTATCTTTTCGAGTTCATCAATTTCCTTGAGACTTGATACTA
>CAJQTN010000028.1 GCA_905620505.1 uncultured Pelagibacteraceae bacterium | reverse complement strand
ATCTACCGCGATTTCAGAAGCAGAAACAAAATGTAAAGAAATGTTTGCAGAAGACGAAAATGTTAGTGAAAATCAAGCAATGGCTCAGTTAAAATCACTCGAGAAAGATATTGTTAGAACTGCAATTCTAAAAGATAAAAAAAGAATTGACGGAAGAGGCTTAGCCGATGTTAGACAAATCAAGTGCGAAGTGGGTGTTCTACCAAGAACTCACGGTTCTGCTTTATTTACTAGAGGTGAAACTCAAGCTTTAGTAGTGACTACATTAGGAATGTCAGACGACGAACAAAGAGTCGAAAGTTTAAATGGCATGCAAAGAAACAGATTTATGCTTCATTACAATTTTCCACCTTTTTCAGTAGGAGAATGTGGAAGAATAGGAACCGGCAGAAGAGAAGTAGGGCATGGAAAATTAGCATGGAGAGCAATAAATTCATCTCTACCCAAGCCAGAAAACTTTCCTTATACTTTAAGAGTCGTATCTGAAATTACAGAATCAAATGGCTCCTCTTCAATGGCCACTGTTTGCGGAACTTCACTAGCTCTTATGGATGCTGGTGTACCGATGAAAGAACCAGTAGCAGGTATAGCTATGGGTTTAATTAAAGAAGGAAAAGATTTTTCAGTACTGTCAGACATCCTAGGAGACGAAGATCATTTGGGTGATATGGATTTTAAAGTAGCAGGAACTAAAAGTGGAATTACGTCTCTTCAAATGGATATTAAAATAGAAGGTATAACCTTTGAAATAATGGAGAAAGCTTTAGACCAAGCAAAAGGTGGAAGAGAACACATCCTAGGAGAAATGGATAAAGCTTTAAAAGTATCAAGGACAGAATTCTCTAAACACACACCAAAAATGGAAATTGTTACAGTAGATAAAAAAGACATAGCAACCGTTATAGGAAAAGGTGGCGCAACTATTAGAGAGATTGTAGAAAAGTCAGGAGCTAAAGTAGATGTAAAAGATACAGGAGAAGTAACTGTAGCAGCTCCGGATGAAGAATCTAGAAAAATAGCCATTGATATTATTAAAAGTTTAGTAGCCAAAGCTGAGGTTGGAAAAATTTACAAAGGCAAAGTTGTCAAAGTGATGGAATTTGGAGCCTTTGTTAATTTCTTAGGTAAACAAGATGGACTAGTTCATATATCTGAACTTGCGGCAAAAAGAGTTGAAAAAGTTGGTGATGTTGTGAAAGAAGGTGACGAAGTTTCAGTAAAAGTATTGGGTTTTGACAGAGGTAAAGTCAAATTGTCCATAAAACAGGCCACTGTTGAATAGCGATAATTAAATTTAACTACAATTTAGGTAATATTTTTAGGATCTGGCATACCAACTTTGTTATATCCAGCATCTACGTAGTGGATTTCACCTGTAACACCTGCAGCAAGATCACTAATTAAATACAAAGCAGAATTTCCAACATCGTGAATATCAACATTTCTTTTTAAAAAAGAATGATCTGCATTCCACTTGTAAAGAAATTTTGCATCACCAATTGCAGAGGCTGCGAGCGTTTTAATAGGTCCTGCACTAATAGCATTTACTCTAATACCTTTCGTACCAAGATCTCTTGCAAGGTATTTTACACTTGCCTCAAGAGCTGATTTACAGACACCCATAACATTATAGTTCGGAATAGCTTTTGTAGACTCATAAGTTAAAGTTAACATACTGCCACCATCTTTCATTATTTTTGATGCTTCTTTAGCCACCTCTGTGAAAGAAAAGCATGAAATCAGCATACTCTTTAAAAAATTGTCTCTAGTAGTATTTAAATATTCACCCGATAATTCAGATTTATCTGAAAAAGCAACTGCATGAACCACAAAATCTATCTGTCCCCATTTAGCCTTAATATCTTCAAAGAGTTTTGTTGTTTCATCTTTATTTTCGACATTACAACTAAGTGTAAAATCTGAATTTAAAGACTTAGCAAGCGGTATAACTCTTTTTTTTAAAGCATCACCTAAATATGTAAAAGCTAAATCAGCCCCAGCCCCAGCTAACTTTTGAGAGATGCCCCAAGCAATAGATCTTTCATTTGCCACACCCATAATCAATCCTTTTTTACCCTTCATAAAATTCATAAGTTAAATTTTTTCGAAAATTAAGGTTGCGTTTGTTCCTCCAAAACCGAAGCTATTAGACATAACAGAATTCAGTGTTACATTTTTTTCTACCTTGGTAATAATAGGAAATTTTTTTGCTTCATCATCCATGTCAGTAATATTTGCAGATGCTGCTATAAAATTATTTTTCATCATAATTAAACAATAAATTGCTTCGTGAACAGAAGCTGCACCAAGAGGATGACCAGTCAAAGATTTTGTCGAACTTATTTTTGGTATTTTATCTCCAAAAATCTCTTTTACAGCTCTTAACTCTGTGATGTCTCCAACGGGCGTTGAAGTACCATGAGTATTTATATAATCAATTTTATTTCTTGCAGTTTTAAGTGACATTTTCATACATCTCACCGCTCCTTCACCTGAGGGGGCTACCATATCATAACCGTCTGAAGTTGCACCATAACCAGTTAATTCAGCATAAATTTTGGCACCCCTTGCTTTTGCATGTTCTAATTCTTCTAAAACTATAACTCCTGCACCACCTGCAATTACAAATCCATCTCTAGTTTTATCATAAGGTCTTGAAGCAGTTTCAGGATTTGCATTATATTTTGAGGATAAAGCTGTCATAGCATCAAACATAGCTGACATTGCCCAATGAATTTCTTCTCCACCGCCAGCAAAAACAATTTTTTGTTTTCCTGATTGAATTAATTCCATTCCATTACCAATGCAGTGCCCACTGGTAGCACAAGCAGAGCTTATCGAGTAGTTAACTCCTTTAATTTTAAATGGCACAGCTAATGTTGCAGAAACTGTGCTTGCCATTGTGCGTGGAACAACAAAAGGTCCCATTTTCTTTGGACCTACTTCTCTTGTGGAATCAACGGCATGAACTACATTTTTAACAGAAGGACCTCCAGAGCCCATAATGATTCCAGTTGTTTCATTACTAACATCTTTTTCCTCTAAACCTGAATCCACTACAGCTTCTTTCATTGCGATATAATTGTATGCCGAACCTTCACCCATGAATCTAATTATTTTTCTGTCAATGTGTTCTTCTACTTTTATTTTAGGAATTCCACAGATTTGACTTTTAAAATTGTATTTTTTATATTCTTCCGAGAAACCTATGCCAGATTTTGAATTTAATAATGAATCGTATACTTCACTTTGGTTATTACCAAGACACGACACAATACCAACTCCTGTAACAACAACTCGTTTCATGATTTAAATACACCAACTTTTAAATTTGTAGCTTTATAAATAATTTTACCATCAGCACTTAACATTCCATCAGCTAAACCAACTGCAGTTCCTTCTTTTCTTAAAATTCGTTTCATATTAATCTCATAAGTAGCAAGTTTTACTGTATTTAAAACTTCTCCTGTAAACTTAACTTCATTTACGCCTAAAGCTCTCCCTTTACCGGGATCACCCAACCACCCCAAGTAAAATCCAACTAGTTGCCACATAGCATCAAGCCCTAAACATCCAGGCATAACTGGATCATTTTTAAAATGACAATTAAAAAACCACATATCTTTTTTAATGTCTAGCTCTGCTTTTATACAGCCCTTTTTATAAAGGCCACCGTCACTTGTAATCTCAGAAATACGATCAAACATAAGCATTGGCGGTAGAGGTAATTTAGCGTTACCCGCACCAAAGAGTTTTCCGTGTCCACAGTTTATTAATTCATCGTAGTTATAACTATTTTTCTGCATATTTTGATAATATTTACTTGATATACATATTAATTATATAATAATAAAGCAATCGAGGGACAAAAAATCACAGTTATTTAGACAATAACTAGTGTAAATAGTTAAAAATATATGGGTAATATTAACTTTGCAGATTTCTATAAAGTGCCTGGACTTGATTTTAACATATCAAGACTAAGGAACGATCTCGAAATCGTATTAAAGAAAAAAAAATTTACTACACCAGGAGTTTCAAACTTTGGTGCTATATCTTTAAATCAAATCCCAAATGACGAAAATTCAATTAAAGGTAACAATATTAGAGGAGTGTATTGGACTAAGCCAGATGAAACTGGGAAAGAAGTAACGAGAGATATTAAGATTGATGAATCTAAATATACTCAACTAGTTTCAGAATTTAAAAATACCTATTTTGCAGAAGTTTACGAAACTTTAAAAAAAAAATTTAAAATTGGTAGAATAAGACTTTTAGTAAAACAGCCAAGGTCAAGTTTAAGCTGGCATAGAGACCCAGAACCAAGATTACACATTCCAATAATTACAAATCCTGGCTGCATGATGGTGATAGAAAATATTGCAAAGCATTTACCTGCAGATGGATCAGTCACAATAACTAATAACACAAAGTACCATAACTTTTTTAACGGTGGAGAACAGGATCGCATTCATTTAGTTGCTTGTATGCTAGAGGATAGATTTAACTAAAAATTTCCCCACAAGCTTTTTTTTTTTACCCACCCTGAATACTTTCTGACTTTAATTTTACACCAATCATTTTTACACTTGGATATTAAACAAAGACGACCCTTTTCAAGAATCACTAGAGGCTTAGAGAAAACGGTAGGATTTTTAAACATCACAACTTGAGCATCTGAAACTAAAG